>WRNS01000098.1 GCA_009776495.1 Methanobrevibacter sp.
ATAAATAAATATTGATTTTATAATATAAAAAATATACATATTAGTATTTATATGAATTTATTATTTTTTAAAAATCAAAGAGTTTTATATGTGGTCCATGAATTAAATAAAAAATCAAAAAATTTTATTAAACTATTTCCATGAATATTATTATAACCCCAATTATGACAATTATAAACCCAAACATGACAATTGAAAAAAAGATAATATGAATCTTATCGATAAAATAAAAAATTTTGAAACATTAGACTTGATTAATAAAGCCAATGAACTTAGTTTAAAAAATAATATGGTGACTATAAGTTTAGAAAGAGCTATATTCCTTTCATGGTGGTGTGATAAAGGAGATTGTAAATTTTGTTATATGAGTACTCAAAAAAACAAAATAAACGATCCAAAAAAAGCTAGAAGAAAAATAAATTCTATATTAGCAGAATCTGAATTATGTAACCGTTTAGGATGGAACATTGAATTTTTATCTGGAGGTTATAAGAGTTTCTCTACAGAAAAAATAAAAAAAATAGCTACAAACATATTTACTATTACTAATGAACCAGTATGGCTCAATATTGGAATAACAAAAGACTTAGAAGAATATGGAAAAGAAATCGTTGGTATAACAGGAGCTATAGAAACAGCTAATCATAATTTACAAAAGAAAATCTGTCCAAGTAAACCCATGTCTGAAATAAGCGATATGTTAGATAGATCTAAAGATTTAGGATTTAAAAACGCCATTACTATTATTTTGGGAATAGGTGAAACCCCAGATGATATTGAATATCTCATTCAATACATAAAAGATTATAGAATTGATAGGGTTATTTTTTATTCAATAAATCCCCATAAAGGAACAGAATTTGAAAATTATTCACAACCCGCTTCATTGTATTATGCAGGAGTTGTAGCTACTATCCGTTTAACTTTTCCAAACATTGAAATAATTTGTGGAACTTGGAGCGATAATTTAGCTAATTTAGGAATTTTAATATTGAGTGGAGCTAATGGAATTACAAAATTTCCTTTATTTAAAATGTTTGGAACAAAGTATGGAAAACGCGTCGAAGAAGAAGTTCATTGGGCTGGAAGAAAATTAAAAGGTACCTTTACAGACAAAACAAAATTAGGGTCTCTTGAAAGTGGATTTGATCCCGATTTAAACCCTTTTATAAAAAGATATATCAATGAATCATTAAAAAACAAATACTTATAATATTTTCGAGTATAAGCTTCCTTTTATCTCTTTAGGAGAAAAAATACTAGTTTTATTATAGGTGAAAAAACACTAATTTTAGAACTAATAATTTAGAACCAATAGAATATTTTTAGTGAAAATTTTTTTTTAAATAACGATTACAATAATGATATATATGATAAAATCTATATTAATCTTTCAATTAATAATTTCATGATAATCATATCAAATAATTTTGATTAATTAATTTAATGTTTAAAATTAAAATTATTTTAAAAGAATAAAAAATAATTTAAATTATTAAAAACTATTGAAAATAAGTATAAAATGTTAGAAACTATTAAAAAGAAATATAAAATATTAAAAACTAAGTAAAAGAGATATAAAAAATAATAAACTAATAAAAAATAATTTAAATTATTAAAAACTAAGTAAAATGAATAAAAACTAAAAAAAAGATTGGATTATAAATCAGTTCAGTTAAATATTTTACATTTGATAAAACTATTTTTATCAACATTATTAATATTATTTCACATTCTTATTTTAGAGGTGTAAAAATGAAAATCAACGCTGGAGATTCTGTAATGCCAGGAGATGTGCTTGGTGTTAGTGAACAGTTTTTACCTGATAAATGGACGTATGATGATGGGAACTGTATTAAAGCAGCTGTTTTTGGAAATGTAGCAATAGATGATAAGAGCAAAATGATTTCTATTATCCCAAAGTCAGGGAGTCCCGCATTACTGAAAGTTGGAGATAGTATATATGGTCAAGTAACAGATGTTCGTGGCCAAAGAGCAGTGATAGATGTTCAAGGAATGAAAAATTGTGATAGACAACTTGCTCTTTCTTATATGGGAGCAATACATATTTCTCAAGTTAAAAATGGTTACTTAGAAAAATTACACGATGCCCTTAGGATTGGAGACATTATTGAAGCGAAAGTAACAAAGATAATGGGAGATAATTTAGATTTAAATACAATTGATAAGGAAGGAGGAATTATAAAAGCTATGTGTACAAGATGCCGTGCTTTTATGAAAATTACCGATAAAAAAGACGAACTTTATTGCGAAGTTTGTGATAGAAAAGAAAGAAGGAAAGTTTCTTCTAACTACAATTATTAAAACTATCAATTAGCGAAAAATTAAATGTGTATTTATATTTGAATCTTTAAAATATCTTAGACACTTCAATAACTTAAGAAAATAAATTTTTTTATCTTAATATCTTATAAATACAGGAATAATAATTTAATGAATTAATTTTATTTAATAATCATTAATAATAAATTTATTTTAATTATATAATAATAAAAATTTATTTTAATTATCTAATAACAAAAAATTTTATTTATCGAATTTAAAAAAAAAATAACTTAAATCAATCCCAATGGAAGATAACATGGATGATATAGAAATTATAACTAATAAAAAATTAGAACTTGAAATTATAGCTCATGGTGAAAGCCATTCAGTGTGTAATGTCTTACGAAAATTTCTTATGGAAGATGACGACATTGAATATGCCGTTTATGGAATAGATCACCCTATTGTTGGTGAACCAATAATAAGTATTAAAGCCAAAAGAACCAAAAATCCAAAAAAATCTCTTTTAAATGCTTCTACTAAATTAAAAGAACAATCAGAAGAATTTAAAAAATTAGTAGAATCAATTTCTAGTTAATATTTTTTATACATTAATATAAGTGATAAATCCTCTAATTCTTTTTACTAAAAGTTTACAATATTTTCAATCAATATGGTTTATTTATTCTCAATAGGTTAGTATTGAATGGAAACATTGATAAAAATAATTTTTTTATTCAATCACTGGTATCAACTAAGAATTTATCATTTGGAGATTTTATTTTTGTCAAACTATAAAAAACCATCTATTACAGTTGATACTGTAATATTCAATGAATGTTCTGGAGAGAAAAAAAAATTTGTTTTAATAAAACGTGAAAATGAACCATTCAAGGATTATTGGGCTATTCCTGGAGGATTTGTTGATTATGGTGAAGCTGTAGAAGATGCAGCAATTCGAGAAGCTAAAGAAGAAACAGGAATTGAAATTAAATTAAAAAGATTATTCAATGTTTATTCAAAACCTGATAGAGACCCAAGAGGTCACACCATTACGATTGTTTTTTTAGCTACTGGAAATATAAAAGATTTGAAAGCTGGTAGTGATGCTAACGACACTAAATTATGTTCTTTTGAGGAATTATCTTCCTTAAAAATAGCTTTCGATCATGAAAAAATATTAACTGATGTTTTAAAGAAAATAATATAATACAAAGATTTAAAAATTATTATACTGCAACAATAATACTAAATAAAAAATTAAGATAATCCATCTATATTTGCTTATTTGGAGGTATTAAATGGAGTTTTGTTCAAAATGTGGAGCAATGATGCTTCCACAAGGTGATAAACTAAAGTGCAAATGTGGAAATACTAAAGACCTTACAAAAAATGAAGTTAATCAATATGAAATTTCTGAAAAAATAGAGGCAAATGAAACTGTGATAATGAAAGGAGAAGAAATAGCAACGCTTCCAACAACTAGAGTTATTTGTCCTAAATGTGAAAATGAAAAGGCTTTTTGGTGGTTACAACAAACACGTAGAGCAGATGAAGCTGAAACACGATTTTTGAGATGTACTAAATGTAAACATACTTGGAGAGAGTATGACTGATATTGATGAGGATTTATCATGCCAAACTCGAAAAAAGTTCCTAAAAACGAAAATGAAAAAGATTTGAAAAAGAAAAAACTTTTTAAACGTTTTAAAATAAATTTAGAGACTCTTGAAATTGAAAAATCAGATTTTGATAAAAAACAACATAATAATGAGCATAATAAAGAGAATGAAGATAATAAAAAGGATATCCACGATCCAACTATTGAAAATAATAACTCAGATACTGAAGAAAAATCAATGAATGAAGCTAAAGAAGAAGATTTTTATGATTACACTGATGAAAATCTTAATCAAAGCTCATTATCTTTTGAAAAAAACGGAACTGTAGATGAAAATTTCCCTTTACAAGCCGATGAACAATTATCATTATCTGCAAAAATTAAAGAAATTCTCGAGAAATGCCCAGAAATGGAATTTTCTGTTTTATCCATATTAGGATTAGCTATTGGCTTGTTTTTTATAATAATTGGAGTTTTTATTTTATTAGGAAATTCTGAGAAAGTGGTGGATAATGTAATCTCTGGAGAAAATAATACTTTATCCGTTTTATTTGGCATGATAGGCCTTATATTCATTGTTTTCTCTTTATTAAAAATATTTCCCCAAAAAAAATCTTTGGGAAATGTTTTTCATATGATTAATGATTTTGAATTAAAAATTGATGAAGATAAACAAGAAAATGAAGAATCCAGTGAAACCAACAAACAAGACGAAGAAGAAAAAGAAGAAGAAACCAATGAAAACAAAAATAACGAACAAGAAGAAGAGCCTGAAGAACCTGAAAAACCCAACGAAAACGAAGAAACTGAAGAAAATCAAAACAATGAATACAATGAAGAATCCAAAAAACCTGAAAAACCCAACGAAAACGAAGAAACTGAAGAAAACCTAAACAATGGATATGATGAAAATGACAACAAATTTCTAGATAAAGATTCTTTAGATAATGAAATCGAAACAAAGTCATTTGAAGAGTGAGTCTAATAAAAAAAATATAAAAGCTTTGATATAATTAATTTAGTGAAATAATAGCTTTTAACAAAAATCTTAGATATAATCATTTGATAAATAATAAATAAAAAAAAATAATAAAAATAAAATAAAAAATTTAAAAATAAAAATTAATAATAAATAATAATAAAAATAAAAATAA
>WRNS01000099.1 GCA_009776495.1 Methanobrevibacter sp.
ATAAAAAAATTATATTTTTAAAAAAAAATAATATTTTTAATAAAATTAGTTATTTATAAAAAATATTCAAAATTTTTCTCATCTTTGAAAATATTCTTTATTAAATTTTTCATTAAATTGAATTATGTTAATTTTTATAAAAATTGTTTTATACTACTTTAGAAATATATATCTTTATTAGAATTAGGAGATACTATGGATTCTAAAAAAATTCAAATGCCTAGAGAAGTTCATATAGGACCTGGAGTTATAGACAACACTGGTAAAATCTGTAAGGATTTGAGATTTTCTGGAGATACTTTAGTTGTAACTGGCCCGAATACACTTAAAATAGGAGGAGAAAAGGTAATTGAAAGCCTTGAAAGTGAAAATTTTTCAGTAGACAAGGTTGAAGTCAAATCAGCTACCAATGACTCTGTTAAAAATGTAGAAAAGAAATTAGATGACATTTCTCTAGTTTTAGGTGTTGGAGGAGGAAAAATTATTGATGTAGCTAAAATGGCATCTACCAATGCTGGTCTTTTATTCATGTCTATTCCAACTGCAGCATCTCATGATGGCATAGCTTCTCCTTTGGCGTCACTTAAAAATTTTAAAGGAACTGTTTCTCTAACTGCTCAATCTCCCATAGGAGTTATAGCTGATACAGACATAATCAGGAAAGCTCCTTTTAAACTTTTAACTTCTGGATGTGCAGATATTATTTCGAATTATACAGCTATTAAAGACTGGAAATTAGCTCAAAGATTACAAAATGAGAATTTCAGTGAATCTGCTGCTGCATTATCATTAATGACTGCTAAACTTATAATTAAATCCGTAGACACAATCAAAGAAGGATTGGAAGAAAGTTCTCGATTAGTGGTTAAATCATTATTTAGTAGTGGAATGGCAATAAGTATTGCTGGATCAAGTAGACCTGCTAGTGGGTCTGAACATAAATTTAGCCATGCTTTAGACACAATAGCTCCAAAAGCATGTTTACATGGTGAACAGTGTGGTGTTGGTACTATAATGATGATGAGTTTACATGGTGGAGACTGGAAATGTATTCAAAACGCATTGAAAAGAATTAAAGCACCTACTAATGCTTATGAATTAGGAATTGATCCAGAATCTATTATTGAAGCTCTTACATTAGCTCATACAATTAGGCCTGAACGTTACACTATTTTAGGTGATAGAGGACTTTCAAGAGCTGCTGGGAAAAATTTAGCTATTAAAACTGAGGTTATTTAATTAATAAGTAAAAAATTATCTTATTTAATATTCTAAAGTAAAAAACTGAGGTTATTTAATTAATAAGTAAAAATTATCTTATTTAATATTCTAAAGTAAAAAATTGAGGTTATTTAATTAATAAGTAAAAAATTATCTTATTTAATATTCTAAAGTAAAAAATTGAGGTTATTTAATTAATAAGTAAAAAGTTATCTTATTGAATATTATTGAATAAAATGAATATATCATTGAATAATTAAATTTTTTAAAAAATAAATTAAGAAAATTTTTTAAACAATACTATCAATAATAAATTATGAGGGAAATTTTTTAGGGATAAATGAATTGCTTGATAATTAAATAAAGTCATAGACTTTTTTACTAATATGGAGAGGATTTTAATGATAACTTTAATTGGTAATGATTTAGCTGAAGAAGGACTTGTTTTCATTTTCAATGGTTCTGCAGAAGTATGTGAAAGCTGTAGATTTAAATCTTCTTGCATTGAAAGCTTGGAAGAAGGTAGAAAATATAAAATAATAAATGTAAGAGATACTGAGCAAAAATGCCAACTACATGATGGGGATAGTGTAAAAGTTGTCGAAGTTGAAAAAGCAGATATTGATGCTTTAATCGATTCAAAAAAAGTTCATTTGGGAGCTTCATTAACATTCACACCGCCAGAATGTAATTTTGACTGTATATTTAATAATCTTTGTTTTCCTGAAGGATTATTCTCTGGAGACAAGTGTACATTTGTTAAAGATTTAGGAAAGCATGAAGGAGATTGTGCAAAAGGTTTTATACTCCATAAGGTGACAATTAGCTATTAAAAAAGATTATCTCACAAATAATTTATTAAATAAAACAAAATTTTCTTGCAAACAATTTTTTAAATAAAACAAGATTACCTCGCAAAATTTTTTAAATAAATTCACAGGAATATTCTATGAATCTTAAAATGTTAGCAGCTTATGAAGCTGGAGACGAAATCAAAGATGGGCAAATTATTGGTCTTGGAACTGGTTCAACAACTCACTATTTTATTGAAAAAATAGGAATGAGAATTCAAGAAGAAGGAATCAGTGTTATGGGAGTTCCTACATCATATCAATCATTCATCTTAGCTAAACAGTGGAAAATTCCCTTAACTACCTTAGAAGAACATGATGTTGACATAGCTGTTGATGGAGCCGATGAAATAGACCCTGACTTTAATCTAATTAAAGGAGGAGGAGGGGCTCATACACTTGAAAAAATTGTGGATTACTCAGCAGAAGAGCTTATAATAATAGCTGATGATTCAAAAAAAGTTAATAAACTTGGAAAATTTCCAGTTCCATTAGAAATAATTCATCAGTCAACTAAGTTAGTATTTGATTCTTTAAAAGATATGGGTGGCGAACCCAAAATAAGAATGGCTACAGAAAAAGACGGACCAGTTATTTCAGATAATGGAAACTTTATAATAGATGTTAATTTCGGTGAGATTGACAATCCCATTCAACTAGAAAAAGATTTAAACTCAATCCCTGGTGTTGTGGAAAATGGAATATTTTCTCAAATGGTGGATAAAGTAATTTTAGGTACTTCCAACGGTGTTGAAGTTTTAAAATAGCTATTTTTATTTTACATCAGATTTATTATTATTTTATTATTATTTTAAAAAAATATTTAATATAATATATTTTTCTTAATTATTATCTATTTTTCCTAATTATAATATATTCTTCTTAATTATAATATATCTTTCATATTTAAAAGTTATTTTTTAGAAATTATATTAAAATAAAGAAAATAATATAACTAAATGAATCATTTGATTTAAGATTTTTTTTATATTTTTTCAACGATATTCATGTTTAAAATCAGGATTATATAATTTAGATGGATTAAAGTCTCCTGGATTTAACACATCTCCAACTACAATCATAGCTGTTTTATTTATATTAGCTTTTTTTACTTGTTCTGCGATTGTAGCTAATGTTCCTCTAATTATTAACTCATCTTCCCACGAAGCTTTTTTCACCACAGCTACTGGAGTGTTTTCATCATACTCTTTTGTTAAATCATTAACTACTTCATCTATCATTCCAACTCCTAAAAAGATGCACATTGTAGCTTGATGTGTAGCTAAACTTGATAAACTTTCACTTTTTGGTTTTGGAGTTCTACCTTCAGGTCTTGTAATTATAACAGTTTGTGAAATTTCTGGAAGTGTGAGTTCTGCTTCTAAAGTAGCTGCAGTTGCAAAAACAGAGCTAACTCCTGGAATGATTTCATATTCAATGTTTCTTTTCTTTAGCTCCCTGATTTGTTCTCCAATAGCTCCGTAAATTGAAGGATCTCCAGTGTGAACTCGGGCTATTGTTTTACTATCAGCTATTCCTTCTTCTATAATTTCTATTATTTCATTTAAATTCATAGAAGCACTGTTGTAGACTTTAGCATCTTTTTTTCTGTGATCTATCACTTCTTTATTTACAAGTGATCCAGCATATATTATAATTTCTGCATTTTCTATAGCTTTATATCCACGTATTGTTAACAGTTCAGGATCTCCAGGTCCTGCCCCAATGAAAATTACTTTACCCTTCATCATATCACTAAATCGAAATTTTACTTTTTTTAAACAATAGCTATTTTTAAGTAAACTTATGGTTATTTATTTTTGAATAATTAATAGTTTTTTTTAAAATTCTTTTCCACAAATTGATTTTTTTATTTATTTTCAACAGGAATTCTTTCTTCCCATATCTCTATAACTCCATAAGGACATTCATTAACACAGATTTCACAAACACCACATGATCCTGGATCAATAGTAGCTTTCCCATCTGTTTTCAAGGATATAGTATTGGTGCCAGATAATACATTAGGGCATGCGTTTAAACAGAAGTGTTCGCATGTTCCAGATCCTTCACAAATTTCCTCATCAACAACAGCTGCTCGGTTTGTAAACCCAAGTGTTCTTTTTATAGCTTCCTTGGTTTTATAACTAGCTAAATGAAGTATTGTATCTCCAGTTGCATTATCAACTATCATGGATGAAGAACATGGGAAATTGTGTAGTTTATTATTGGCTTCAAATTCTGCATCATCAACTGATGTTCCTATAATATTTTCAGCTACAAACCAACTTGAACCACAAGGAGCACCTCTAAGTACTTCAACGGATTTAACAATTTCATCTGCCTGGATTTCAAATTTTGGTTTTCCAAACACTGTTGTAAATTCATCAATAAATTCATCACCTATTGGTAAAAGTGAACAAAATGGCTTTGGAAATACAATAGCTATTTCCTCATCCAAAGACTTTTTGATTTCATTTTGAAGCCCAATCGGTATTTGTTGAGGGTGATAGATAGGAACTATAACAGATTTAGCATTAGCTTTTTTAACCACATCTGATATCACCATGTTAACATCCCCATGTATTCCAACAGCTATTATTAAATCTGCTTCAGGGACTTTTTCAGGTACGTATTCACTAACATCATCAACAAATTCAGGTAATTCTTCTTTTGGTGGAAATTCATGTATTCCTATAATTTTTTCTGCAAATCCATGATTAGCTATTCCATTAACTATTTTTGAACCGTATTCTCCAGAACTAATTATGAAAATCCTCATATTCTCCCTCAATTTAATGTCTTTAAGTTTAATATTTATTTATTATTTTTTAAAGTTAAAAAATTTTTATTTAAATCTTAAAAATTTTTTATGATTTTCATTTTCAAATTTTTAAATATTTTATTTTTTATTTTTTATA
>WRNS01000100.1 GCA_009776495.1 Methanobrevibacter sp.
ATTTTTTTTTATATAAAATATTATTTATAAATTATTTATTGAAAAAAAACTATAAAACAAATTTTTCTCTTAAAATAATATTTTTTATCAAATAGTTAAAGAAAAAAAACTATAAAAATTATTTTTCTTTAGAGTTTTATCTAGATTAAATATTTGTAATAAAAAAAATTTTCTTATGATTTTTTCACACCAATAGCTCTTTCATTACACATTTGAACACAAGTAGTACAACCCTTGCATACTCCTTCATCAATTACAACTGTATTATTTTTTGTAGAAATAGCTGGACAAGCAAGTTTATTCACACAATCTAAACATTGATTACATTTATCCTCTTTTATTTCCATTGGTTTTTTCTTTTTTTGTCCTTTTATAAGAGTACAAGGATATTTAGCTATTATTACTGCAACACCATCAAATTCTAAAGCTCTTTTATAAGTATCAATAGTTTTATTTAGATTAAGAGGATTAATAGTTTCAACAAACTCACAACCAGAGGCAATAGTTATTTTTTCTATTGAAATTTCAGGAGCTAGTCCACCCATTCCATCTACAGGAAGACCTGGATTGGGTTGACCACCAGTCATGGCAGTGGTTCTATTATCCAAAACCGTTAATACGAATCTGTGTTTATTGTGAACTCCATTTACCAAAGGAGGTATTCCACCGTGGAAAAATGTTGAATCACCAATAAAACTTATAATTTTTTGATTGGTAGCTGCAGAAAATCCACAAGCAGCTCCTATACTTGCACCCATAGATAAAAGATAATCTGCCGTTTGATGAGGAGGACTGATTCCTAAAGTATAGCATCCAATATCGGAAGAAAATATTAAATCTTCTTCAGCAATTCCTAATTCTTCTGCTGCTTTTTTTACTCCAAAGTAAGTAGATCTGTGAGCACAACCAGCACACAATGTTGGAGGTCTCGTAGGTAGTTCCTTTATGAAATTAGCTATTTCATCATTTAAAGGTTGATTTATATTATAAGTTTTATTTAAAACTTTATTAAAAGAGGTTCTAACTATATCGGGAGTAAATTCATATATTGGAGGGAAAACCCCATTTAACTTCCCAAATACCGAAACATTTAGTTTATTTTCCCCTAAAGTAGCCAATATTTCTTTTTCCATTATTGGATCAACTTCTTCAACCACAAAAACTCCATCTAAATCTTTAACAAAATCAATAACCGTATTTTTAGGAAATGGATAAGAAAAGCCTAATTTTAAAATATCCATTTCTAGATTATCTTCATTAATAATATCATAAGCATAATTAAAAGCACCACCACTAGCTATTACACCAAATTTTTGATTATTATTGGAATTAAACCTGTAAATCTTGTTTAAATCAGACTCATTAGCTATTTTTTCAATATTTTCCATTTTGGATACTAATTGTTTATGCATTTTAAGAGCATTATTTGGAACTGGAACAAAACGCTCAGGGTTTTTTTCAAAATATCCTTTTTTCCAATGGGTTTGATTATTATCTGCAGGATTAGTTGATGAATCTCCCAACTCTACAATTCCCCTCATATGAGAAATACGTGTTGTTGTACGAAGCAAAACAGGAATTTTATATTTNTCAGAAAGAANGTAAGCNTANTTCATCATATCTTTTACTTCTTGTGGATTAGATGGTTCTAAAAAAGGTAAATTTGCAAGCCGTACATAATTTCTAGTATCCTGTTCATTTTGAGATGAATGAATAGAAGGATCATCTGCAACGAGTACAACCATTCCACCTCTAACACCAGTATAAACTGCACTAACAAAAGAATCGGAAGCTACATTTAATCCTACGTGTTTCATGAAAACAAAGGATTTAAGACCACTAGCTGCACTTGAGGCAGCAACTTCCATAGCTACTTTCTCATTAATAGAAAATTCAAAATATATTCCAGCTTCTTTTGCCAGTAGCGAAAGAATATTTCCAATTTCAGAAGAAGGAGTTCCTGGATAAGTAGAGCAAATAGAAACCCCCGCTTCAATAGCACCTCTAACTGCAGCTTCATTACCTAAAAGAAAAAGTTTTTCACCAGATTTACCCTTTACTAACTGTTTTAAATCCATTATTTTTCACCATAAAGATTGCTTTTGAATAAAAGATATTTTTTATTAAATCTCAGAATCACTACTTAAAATTATTTAAAATAAATTTTTCTAATTAATTAAAGATTTCCAAATCATTGACTAAAATCATCTATGAATTATTATAAAATAGAATCAAAGTGCTAATAATAAGTCATTATTTATTTACATTAAGTTTATCTTTAAAATCATTAGTAAATATAATTTTTGATTAATTATAATTATTTCTGGGATAAAAAAAATATTTGTTAAAATTTCAAAGAAAAAAGAAAAAAATCACAAAAAAAATTAATACTAATCAAAATCAATTATATTTAAGAATTAAAAAAAAAATCATGAAACTATTTTTGCTTGCCAAAATATAATTAGCCGTGAAATAGATAGTATTATAGAGATTATTTGTAAAAAGATTATTTGAAAAGAATTAATTGAAAAGAGATTAATTGAAAATAATTTATTGAAAAGAGATTAATTGAAAATAATTAATTGAAAAAAGATTATTTAAAAAGAGATTAATTGAAAAAAATTAAAAGTACTTTGAAAGATAGAAGGCAAAAAAATTAAGCATTAGGGGCAGCTTTTTTATTTTTTGCCTAAACATCAATCATAAAAGGACATTGCGAAAAAACTTTTAAAAAAAAATTTCATGAAAAATTAATTAAATTTTTTTCAAAAACAAAATTTAAAAATTTAAAAAAAAAATTTTGTTCTTGAGCATAGAAACAGTTTTTTTAATCATTTTCCCATACGAACAAATTAGATTGTTCCAATATATAAATATTACTATTTTACAAATAGGTGATTAAAAAAAAAAAATTTAAAAAAAAATTTGTTGGGAAAATTTATGTGATATTACCAGAGCTAAAACGAAATTAAAAGATTATTTATTATAGAATGTTAATAATATGAATAATAGCATTTGAATAATTAAATAATTGAAATATGTTTAAATAAAAAAATTCTAGGAATTTATTAAGATTTCTAACATTGTGTATTTTACTTGTTTTATTTGAATCAAAGAGGATTTAATGTTTTTTGGAGATTAAAATGATAGAAATTCAAGTTTTAAGGTTTGATAAAGAAAAAGACAAAGAACCTTATTTTGAAAAATATAAAATTGAAAAAACCAATAAAATGAAAATTTTAGATGGATTAACTTATATTAATGAGAATTATAACGCTAATATCAGTTTTAGAAGCTCATGTAGAGCAGGGCAATGTGGCTCCTGTGGATTAAAAATGAACGGTGAGCCTGTACTAGCCTGTAAAAACCAAATAGAAAATGGGTCAATTCTCGAACCACTAGATTTTCCTGTGATAAAAGACTTTATTGTGGATAAAAGTGAAATCGAAAATCAGGTAGCTAAAATGAACCTACATCTCGAAAAATCAGGAAATGATGAGGTTTATGCAGAGTCAAAAACATTGACCTATGAAAAAATAGCTAATGAAAAAACATTGGCTGATGATGATGGAATAGGTAGTGAAAGAGGATTAGCTATTGATACATCGTTTAATGTTTGTGGTTGTCCTTCTATTATTGAAAGCGAGGAATGTGTAGATACTAAAAAGGTTAGAAGCTGCATAGAATGTTATTCCTGCCTTTCAGCCTGCCCTGTTATAAAAGAAACCCAAAAATTCCTAGGACCATACTTCATGAGATATCTTTCTAAATTCGACTTCGACCCTAGAGACACCAATGAACGAACCGAAGAAAGCATTAAAAAGGGCCTCTATTATTGTACAAGCTGTGGAAAATGTGGAGAAGTCTGTCCCAAAGAAATCAACAGTTTTGGAGATGCAATAGAAAAAATAAGAGCAATAGCTCACATGAAAAACTTAGGTCCACTAGAAGCTCATAAAAATGTTAAAAAAGTAATAAAAGACACAGGTCGATCAATAGAACCACTAGAAGAAGGATTCATTGAAACCATTAACCAAATAGTTAAAGATGAAAACGCCCACTCCTCCAATGAAAAAACAATGAAAAAACAAAAAATAGCTATTTTCACAGGATGCATGGTAGATTACAGGTTGCAAGAGGTAGGATTCGCCCTTATGGATGTTTTGAAAAAAAATGGAGTGGATGTTGATGTTCCCTATGGACAAGTCTGTTGTGGATCACCACTACTAAGAACAGGGCAGACAGACATGGTAAAAGATCTAGTAAAGAAAAACAACACAATACTATCAGAGTATGATACTATTATCACTGTTTGTGGTGGTTGCGGAGCTACATTAAAAAATGATTATCCTAAATATGGAGTTAACTTAAATATAGTAGATATTAGTGAATTTTTAGCAAGTAAAATTAATACAAAGGATATGAAGAATCTTAATTTGAAAGTTACTTATCATGACCCTTGTCATTTAATTAGAGGTCAAGGAATAAAGAAAGAACCACGTGAAATACTTGAAAAAATCAAAGGTGTGGAGTTTGTGGAAATGGAGCATCCAGATCAATGTTGTGGTGCAGGTGGAGGAGTTCGCGCAGGCCATCCAGAAATAGCTCAAAAACTAGGTGAAAAAAAAGCAAAGATGATAAAAAAACTAAATGTCGATGCAGTAATCACCATATGCCCATTCTGCCAATACAACATCCAAGACTCACTAAAAGTAGAAAAATCATCCAATATAAAAACCATGAACATACTGGAACTATTAAAAATGAGCTATGATTAAAAATTTTAATGTTTAAAAAAAAAATCAAAAAAAATTATTTATCATATTACTTAAAAAAAAAAAAAAAATGAAAAAAAATATTATTCATGGGGGTTATAAAGTAGGAGATATAAAATCAGAGAAAAAAA
>WRNS01000101.1 GCA_009776495.1 Methanobrevibacter sp.
AGAATTCAAGAACCTTTGGAAAATTTATCTGGAGGAACTGAACCAAAACAAATGCTTATTACTTTAGAAGATGATTTAGTAGATTGCTTGAATCCTGGAGACAGTGTTCGAATAACTGGTATTTTAAAAACATTTAGAGAAGAGAGAAGTGGGAAATTCAAAAATTATATCTATGCCAATCACGTTGAACAGCTAGAACAAGAGTTTGAAGAGCTACAAATAAGTGACGAAGATGAACAAAAGATTATAGAACTTTCCCAAGACCCTAAAATTTATGATAAAATTATAAAATCCACAGCACCTTCTATAAAAGGATATGAGGATGTTAAAGAAGCTATTGCTCTTCAATTGTTTGGGGGAGCAGCTAAAGAATTAGAGGATAAAACTAGGCTTCGTGGGGATATTCATATTCTAATCGTTGGAGATCCTGGTATTGGTAAATCTCAAATGCTAAAATATGTTTCAAAGCTCGCACCAAGAAGTATTTATACCAGTGGTAAAGGTACAACTGGAGCTGGTTTAACTGCAGCAGCAGTTAGAGATGAACTTGGTGGATGGTCACTTGAAGCAGGAGCACTTGTACTTGGTGATCAAGGTAACGTATGTGTAGATGAACTGGATAAGATGAGACCAGAAGATAGATCTGCACTTCATGAAGCACTCGAACAACAAACAATAAGCATAGCTAAAGCTGGAATTATGGCCACATTAAATGCTCGTTGTTCTGTATTAGCTGCAGCTAATCCTAAATTTGGAAGATTTGATAGATACAAATCAGTAGCTGAACAAATTAATCTTCCTTCTACAATATTATCTCGTTTTGATTTGACATTTGTTATTGAAGATAAGCCAGATGAGGAAAATGATAGGGAATTAGCTCAACATATATTAAAGATACATCAAGACGACTCAACAACTTATGAAATTGAACCTGATTTGCTTAGAAAGTATATAGCATATGCAAGAAAGAATGTTAGCCCTAAACTTACAGATGATGCTAATAAAGTCTTAGAAAATTTTTATGTTTCAATGAGAAGTAGTTCAAATGATGAAAACTCACCAGTTACAATCACTGCAAGACAATTAGAAGCTATAATACGATTAGCTGAAGCTAGTGCAAAAATTAAATTGAAAGAGTATGTTGATGCTGAAGATGCTGAGAAAGCTGTGAAACTCCAAGAGGTATGCCTTAAAGAGGTAGGATATGATCCAGAAACTGGGAAGATTGACATTGATATAGTGGAAGGAAGACCTCCAAAATCAGAAAGAGACAGATGGCAAAGGGTTATTGATGAAATAAATAATCTTCAAGAGGAATATGGAGACCAAGCTCCAATAAATGTTTTAACTTCTAATTTAATGGATCAATATAAATGGGATGAAGAAATGATTCAAAAAATTATTAAACAACTTAAAAACAAAGGAGTAATCTTTGAACCAGTCAATGGTTATCTCAGCAAAGTTTAAAGGGTTATTGAATAATAAAATTATATTATAATTTTTTTTCAGATTTTTTTTTTTTATCGCAAAGTTAATAAATAATCAAGAATATATTTATATTATTATATTTTAAAAATGAAATTGTTATGAAAAATTCATTTAATTGTTTTTTAAATGTTGAAATAGGATTAATAGCTATTATTATTTTTTAATTCCTATAAAAAAGTTATAAATTATTATAATAAATTATATAATTATAAATTATTTAAAAAAATTAATTATTATACATTATTCATTTTACAAAAGAATTTTTACAAAAAAGATTCTCAATTTTTATATTGTACATAAGGAGTTGTAACTATGGAAGATTATGAAAGTTTATTAAGTAGAGCTATTGAACAATTACCTCCAGAAGTATTTGAAACAAAAAGGTTTAATGTGCCAAAAGCTTATTCTGTAATCCAAGGAAATAGGACTTTTATTCAAAACTTTAAAGAAGTATCTGAAGCATTGAATAGAGATCCACAACATGTTCTAAAGTTTTTACTAAGAGAGTTAGGTACTGCTGGAAATTTAGAAGGTGGACGAGCAATATTACAAGGTAAATTTACCCATTTTTTAATAAACGAAAGAATAGATGAATATGTACAGAAATTTGTTGTATGTCATGAATGTAACAGGCCAGACACACGAATTATTCGTGAAGATAGGATATTTATTCTTAAATGCAGTGCTTGCGGTGCAAAAGCACCATTAAAGACTTTATAATCTTACTTTTTTATTTTTCTGTATCTAACTTTAATAAATTATTTTGTTTTTAAAACATTTATTTTTGAAAGAACTTTATTGATTTTAAACTTTTTTTTTATTTTATTAGATATTTCATTAATGGTCAGCTTTAAAATTTATTAATGGTTGGTTTTAATATTTATTAATGGTCGGATTTAATATTTATTAATGGTTGGTTTTAATATTTATTAATGGTCAGTTTAATCAGATTTTTTCAAATTTAGATTTATAAGTGTGAAAGAATGTTTTGTCCTGAATGTGGAAACTCTAACTCTGATATGATAGAAGGTCTTTGTAAGGAATGTTTTTTAAAACAGTTCTCCCTTTTAAAAGTTCCTGAAAACATTGAACTGACTGTTTGTGCCCACTGTAATTCACGGTTTGAAGAAGGCAAATGGAAAGAATCTAACATCTCAGATGAAGAAATAATTTATCGAGCATTGGAAAGAGCTATTGAAATTGATTCATTAGTTGAAAAAGAAGAAATTGAGTTAGAAATCCTTCAATTTAGAGGAACAATAGCTGAATGCCATATTAAAGCTGTAGCTATTGTTTTAGGAGAAAAAATTCACCAATCTTTTGAAGTGGAAGTTAGAATAAAAAGAACAGTATGTCCAGATTGTAGTAAGATGAATTCTGGGTATTACGAAGCTGTTATTCAATTTAGAGCGGATAAAAGAGAATTGCTTATGAATGAAGTTTCTCGAGCCGATGAAATAATAAAAAAGTCCTTGAACTCTCAATTTAAAAGAAATAAATTGGCTTATTTAGCTGAAAAAACCAATATGAAAGAAGGAGTAGACTATTATATTGGATCTTATAAAGCAGCAAAAAAAGTTTCTAACAATCTTAAAAACAAATTTGGTGGAGTAATCAAAGAATCTCCAAGACTTGTAGGTCAGAATAAATCTACGGGAAAAGGAATATACAGAATATGGATTTCAGTAAGACTTTCAGAATTTAAAAAAAGAGATATTATTAGCTATTTAGGAAAAATTGGACAAATAACCAGTATCGATGGAAATAAGATTATAGTAACTGATTTAAATAGCTATGACAATTTTTCTATTTTTTGGAAAGAGTACGATTCAATAAATATTATCAAAACTGCAAAAGATGTTGTAGCATGTAATATCATTTCAAAATCTCCAAGTAAAATTCAAATTTTAGATCCTGACAACTATGAAGTAGTAGATATAGCTACAGGTAAATTATTTGAAGAGTATAAAATTGGTGATGAAGTAAATCTTGTTAAAATTGATGATAATTTCTATATCATTCCTTAAACTAAAAATTCTAAAAAAAAGATTTGAGAAAGTTTAATAAATAATATATTTATTATGAAAATCTAATAATATTATTAATTTAATTCAAGATTATTAAATCAATTAGGTAATATAATTAATGACTTATTTATTCATTTTTAATTAATGAATTATTTAATCATTTTTTTACTAACAAATGAATTTCATTTTTATTTAACTAATTCATTTATAAGATTACAAGTGATCAAATGGAAACACAAGAAAAAGTGGAAATAATCGAAAAAAGAACATTAGAAGTCATAAATACAGATGAACTAGAAAAAAAGCTAGAAAAAAAAAGTCCAATAGCTTACACAGGTTATGAACCCTCTGGAAAAATTCATTTAGGCCATGCTATCACTATTATGAAACTTAAACAGCTACAAGATATTGGATTTAAAATTAAAATACTCCTTGCTGATTATCATGCTTATTTAAATGGAAAGGGCACTATTGAAGAAATAGAAGAAATGGCAGAATATAATAAAAAATGTTTTATAGCTTTTGGTTTGTCAGAGGAAAAAACTGAATTCGTATTAGGTTCCAGTTTTCAGACAAATCATGAATATGTAGAGGATTTATACAAATTAGCTAATTTAACAACCTTAAGTAGAGCTAAAAGGAGCATGGATCAAGTAAGTAGAAGTGCTGAAAATCCAAAAGTAGCTAATGTAGTGTATCCCTTGATGCAAGTTGCAGACATGATATTTTTAAATGTTGATATAGCTTTAGGTGGAATGGAACAGAGAAAAATACAAATGTTAGCAAGAGAACACTTACCAAAACTTGGTTATGAGTCTCCTGTTTGCATTCACACTCCTCTTCTTCATGGGCTTGATGGTGATGAGAAGATGTCTTCAAGTAAGGGAAACTTAATAGCTATTGATGATACAGAAGAGGAAATAGCTAAAAAAATTAAAAAAAGTTTCTGCCCTATGAAAGAAATTGAAGGAAACCCAGTTATCGAAATAGCTAATCACTTCATATTTTCTGCTCAAGATAAAATATTAATTGAAAGGCCAGAGAAGTTTGGTGGAAACTTAAATTTAACTGAAACTGAACTAATTGATATGTATGTCCAAGGAGATTTACATCCAATTGATTTAAAAAGCGGAGTTACAAAATTCATGATAGAATATTTAAAACCTGTTCGAGAATACATGTTAAATAATCAATAGCTAAATTATTTTAATTAGTTATTAGCCATGGCTATTTTTTTAGATGGATGGTTTGAAAAAAAATTATTTTTAATTTTTTTTATTTCTATTAAAAATATTTTAAATTTAAAATCTATGCTTTTAAAAATATCTTCAAATTTAAACTCAAACTTTTTTAAAATATTATTAAAT
>WRNS01000102.1 GCA_009776495.1 Methanobrevibacter sp.
TATTAAAAATCAATAATTTCAAAAAGAAAAAAAAAAAAAAAAATGAAATAATTAAAAAATATTATATTTTAAAAATAAATATTTTTAGGAAATAAATTTTTTTCAAAAAGAAATAAGTTAAAAAATAAAAATTTAAAAAAGAATTAAAATATTAAATATAAATAAATTTAACTATTTAACTCAATTTAAATATTATAAATCATCTAAAGTTGAAGTATCTCCTAAATCTTCTCCTTCTTCTTTAGCTTTTAAAATTCTCCTCATTATTTTTCCACTTTTGGTTTTAGGTAATGAATCAACTGAAACAGTTTCACCTAAAACAGCTACTGGACCTAATGTATGTCTAACATGGAGTTTTAATGTATTTAACAAAGGAAATTCATCTCCCTCTTCATAAGGTTTGTCTAAATCATATCCTTCATTTAAAATTAAAAATGATTTAATAATCTGACCTTTAACTGGATCTTCTTTTCCAATTACTGCTGTTTCATTTACAGCAGGGTGACTATTAAAAGCTTCTTCAACTTCAACAGCTCCAATCCTATGGCCGGAAATTTTTAAAACATCGTCTGAACGACCTTGTATCCAAACATAGCCATCATCATCAATCTTAGCCATGTCTCCAGTTTTAAACAAGCCAGGGAAAGTATTCCAATATTCTTCCTTGTAACGCTTGTCATCATTGAAAAGTCCTCTTAGCATTGAAGGCCAAGGTTTAGCAATAGTTAGATACCCTCTTTTGCCAACTCCTACAGGATCTCCTTCTTCATCAACAACAGCTACATGAACACCTGGAAGTGGCTTTGTAGCTGAACCTGGTTTTAAACCAGCTACTGGTAATGGAGATATCATGTGCATACCTGTTTCAGTTTGCCACCAAGTATCCATAATCGGAGCTTTTCCATTTCCTATCTTGTCATACATCCATTTCCAAGCTTCATAGTTAATAGGTTCTCCTACACTACCTAACACTTTTATGGAGTCAAGGTTATATTTTCCAATGTATTCATCTCCATATCTCATAAGGTGTCTAACAGCTGTTGGAGCAGTGTAAAACTTAGTTACACCATATTTTTCAATGACTTTCCACCAGATTCCTGGGTCTGGATAGTCTGGAGCACCTTCAAAGATTAAAGTAGTTGAACCAAGGAGAAGTGGAGCATAGATTGTATAGCTATGGCCTGTAATCCAACCAGCATCTGCTGTAGACCACCATAAATCATCATCATGAATATCAAAAATATTTCTTAGAGTAGTAGCTATTCCAACCATGTATCCTCCTGTTGTATGAAGGACACCTTTTGGTTTTCCTGTACTTCCTGAAGTATACAATACAAACAATGGATCTTCAGCATCTGTATTTTCAGCTTCACAGCTATCTTCTACACCTTCTAAGAATTTGTCATACAATATTTCATTTTCTTTTAGTTCCTCATCACCATCATATTTTCCTGTGTGATTAACAACAACAACATTTTCAACTGTTGGACAGTCTTCAATAGCTTCATCTACAATAGGTTTAAGAGGTATTACTTTTCCTCTTCTATATGTTCCATCAGCAGTTACAACAACTTTAGATTCAATATTATTCACTCGCTCAGCTACAGCTGATGAACTTAAACCAGAGTATATTGCACTATGAATAGCTCCAATTTTTGTACAGGCAAGCATTGTAATAACAAGTTCTGGACACATAGGTAAGTACAACGAAACAGAATCTCCTTTTTTAATTCCTAAGTTTAAAAGAGCATTGGCCATTTTGTTGACTTCTCGATAAAGTTCAAAGTAGCTTAACTTGATTTCATCTCCTAGTTCATTAGCATAGAGGATAGCTATTTTATTTCTTTTGCCAGTTTCAATCCATCTATCAACAGCATTATAAGCTAAATTTATTTTTCCTCCAACAAACCACTTGTAAAAAGGTTCCTCAGAAGTATCAAGAATAGTATCCCATTTTTTAAACCAGTCTAATTGTTCAGCTTCCATTGACCAATATTTTTCTATGTCTTTTCCTTTGTGTATCTCTTTATCCCAGTCTTTTATATTCGCACTTTCAATAACTTGGGTATTTGGGCTAAACACTTTATTGTCTTCTTTTAAACTATTATTCTTGGTCATCTTACCAATTTCCTATTATTATAGCTGTATTCATCAGGATTTTTTCATCATCAAATTAGACGTTTTAAAAACTGATTAACTAATTGAAAAATAATAAAAAAAATCATGATATTTTACATGTTATATTTGTATAAAGAATAGTATTTATATTTTATTATGATTAATCATGATAAATAATCTAAATAAGAATATTCATTTTTTATATTAAAAACAAAACTTAATTATTAAGATAATAAAAAAATAGTGGATTAATTAATATTTAAAAAATAGCTATGAAATAGCTTAATCACACTGAACATTATCGTAAACTTTCTTTAATCAAGGATGAACCAATATTTTTCATAATATTATCCAAACCTCTTTTTTCACTAGCTGGTTCATTCCTCATGCCAGGGACAACATGTACTCCTTTAACATCAAATTCTAACATCTGAAACATTTTTTTCGTATAATCAAAATAGGCTTGAAACATATTTGAATCAGGATTTCCTTGAGTGAAGGCGAGAATTAGCTTTTTTCCAGCATTTTCTTCTGTGAACCGTGGAGAAAATCGGGGAGTAATTTGTGCAAATAACCTATCAGTGAATGTCTTTGCTTGTGCACTCATCTGTCCCATATAAACAGGAGAACCAAGAACAAGAGCATCAATCTCATTAAATGCCTTATAAAATCTTTGCATATCATCATTGATAATACATCCATTCCCTTCTACACAAGTCAAACAACCATTACATGGTTTGATATTCAAATTACTAAAATACCAGGACTGAGTTTCACCACCATGTTCTTTTGCCCCTTCAAGTATTTTGTTTACTATCCATGCTGTGTTGCCTTCTTTTTGTGGGCTTGCGATAAAACCTATTATTTTCATATTTAAATCCTAAAGTTAAATTCCTATATTTCTTAAAAAGATAAAAAATAAATCCTAAAAGTTAAATTCCTATATTTCCTAAAAAAATAAAAAAAATATTAAATAAGCTCAAAAATAGCTACTATTTAATACTTAAAAAATCAAAGAAATTTGTTAATCCCCATCTAAACAATGCAATTCCTGCTGCTCCACCTTCCATTACTGCATAAGAATCAGTTTTTAACTCAGGAATAGAAAGAAGATCTGGCTTGTTATCACTTTTATAAGTTTGTATTCCACCCCAAACTTTAGCTCCGCCGGAATTATTTACAAACCAACTAGTGGTAGCTGTTATCCAAGCAGAATCTTTACGATAATTTCCTTTATATATCATAGGAATTATAACATCAAGATATTTGCCTAAAGATGGTATATTTTGGCCGTAGTAATATGCATTGGAATTAGTCTCTGGCATTACAGCTGCAGACAATATTAAGCGAGAGTTAATAGAATTCATAACTTTAGCTGCCTGTCTTGTAAACTCTGTAACTGCCTTCTCACCACTAACTCCATTAGAATAGTTATACTTGTAAGCAGTTCCAGGATATCTAAGATAATCCAAGTGAATACCAGACACACGACTCATTTTAGAGTAAGTTCTGATTTTAGATAATATATTGTTGAAAAGGGATTGATTATATGTTTTTGTTTTAGTGTCAACAGGATTTACCCATTTTCCATTTTCATAAAATGCTTGAATCCATATATGGACCTTTATTCCTTGATTATTCGCTGATTTTATCCAGTTGTTAACTGTAGTATTACCATATTTAGTAAAAGCAAATTCATGTAAAAACACATTTTTTATTCCAGAATTAGCTAATGTTTTAAAGTTAACAGAGTAAAAAGATTTACTTTGAATCCAAATAGCATTGTTATTAGAAACTTTTTTGAATTGAGCATCTCTAAGGTAATTTGGAATATATTTATTTATACCCTGAGATTTTTTTATATTTACATCCACATAGCTTGGTAATTTCTTCTTAGAATTTAGATAGGATAAAACACTTGAAAACAAAAAGATTGAACTTTGATATTGTATTTTTGATCCTTTAGTATGGGATATGTAGTTAGGAGCTTGATTATTTTTATCCATGAATTTATAATTTCTCACAGCAAAATCATAATAATTTTTAGAGAAAATTCTTGTCTTTATATTGGTTCCAGAAGGTTTA
The DNA here is from genome assembly GCA_009776495.1 of Methanobrevibacter sp. GTDB lineage: Archaea > Methanobacteriota > Methanobacteria > Methanobacteriales > Methanobacteriaceae > Methanorudis. The sequence continues at coordinate 4,204 of WRNS01000102.1, forward strand.
GATGGATTTTTAATATTGTACTTTACAGTTAAATCTGATTTTGATTTTTTATACCTCTTAGCTATTGTTTTACTTAAAAGATAATCAAATTCTGGCATTGAAAATTTATATCCAGAAATTGTAACAGAATCAGGTAGTTTCTTGTTTTTATTTGCAAAGTTCTTAACAGAATTAGCTGCACTAATGATACTACTTTGAGATAATGTTTTAGGTGGAGAACCAGATTCTAGTTTTGAATCTACATTATTTGTTGTGTTATCTGCTGCAAAGCTAATACTACAAGTTAAAAAAACAACTGCTGAAAACAATAAGATTAATTTAATATTTTTCGAAATTTTATTACCGCCTCAAAATTTAGATAAATATTTAACTTCTTATTTCCATTTGAAGTTGAAATAATAAAGCAAATTAAAATTAAATTGTTTTAATAAATCTTTAACATAAATTATTCTAATAAATCGTTAAAATAAATTATTTTAACAAATCTTTAAAATAAATTATTTTAATAAATATTTAATAAATGATATTAATTAAAGAAATGATATTAATTATGAATAAAAATTTATTAATAGCTATTTAATAAATAAAATTTACTTTACTCTAATATATGTCTGTAAAGTCACTAATAAAGG
>WRNS01000103.1 GCA_009776495.1 Methanobrevibacter sp.
TTAGCATGATTCTATTTTTTGATTTTTATCACAAAACTAAAAAAAATAGCTATAAAAAATTTTTAGTTTTAATATTTAAGATTTAAAATTTTTAGTTTTAATATTTAAGATTTTCAGCTTCAATTCCTAAAATATTCTTTTTCCCATTATAAACATCACGAGCTATTAATGCACTTCCAATAGCTCCTGATTCACTTGAAAGTATTTTTATTGGAAATTTGTCTTTTAAATATTTGTTTAGCTCTTTTTCAAAATCAATAGGGTCTTTCATTGAGCCAAGTGAACCAGTTAATAGGATTCCATCAATTTTATTTTTAGCTATTCCAGCTAAACCAAAGATTTCCATAGCTACAGTCATGACTAAGGTATCAATAGCTAACTTGGCTTTCCCATCACCTTCGAGAAATTTTTTCAAGAGTTCTTCTTTCACATAAGCTACTTTTGTATTAATATCTGCTATTTTAACAGCTCCAGCTGCTGAAAATGATTCATTAGCTGTGAATTTTCCTTCATCAATGTTTCTAATCATTTCTAAATCAAGAGGGCCGTGAACAATCCCCATAGCTCCAAGACAAGCGTCTATAGCTCCTTTAATTTTTCCATCTTCAATTAAAATATTCACACTGTTTGAGCTAATATCAGACACTATCATGTTTTTCCATTTGGTTTTTAGATATGCACAGTAGCTAATGCTTATTTTTTCTGAACTAGCTTGGTGGGAGTATGCTGCTTTAAAAAGTGGATCAAGTGAAGGAATGTTTTTGTGCAATCCTGGAATGAGAATAGAAGGAATTTTAGACTGTTCAATTTCGAAGTACACAGAAGTTCCACCACCAGTAACCTTTCCTGCACCATTTATTGAAAGTATTCCTCGATTATTCACATCACTTAAAGGTTGGATTTTATTAAATCCATCACCCATTGCATATGTGATTCCCATGAGTTTTATAGAATCAATATCAACACGCTTAGCTATTTCATCAATAGCTAAAACTCGAGCTGCTTTACTATCTTCCCGATCTATTTTGAAACTATCTANTATTTCTCCTTCATTAGACATAATACTAAATGATATTCCTGTAGTTCCATGATCCATACCTATAAATACCATTTTCCCACCTTCACAAATTTAAAATCCTTTGTTTAGATTAAAATCAATAAAATACTCTTAGATGTAAATACATTATACTTTTTGAATATAAGTTGTTGATTGAAATATTTAAATTCATTGATTTTTAAAATACTCTAAATTTTTTAAATTCATTTTTTTTTAAAAACTCTAAATAATTTGAAATTAATTGTTTTTTTAAAATACTCTAAATATTTTAAATTCATTGATTTTTAAAATACTCTAAATATTTTGAAAGAATAGATTAATCAGAGAAAATAAATCTATATACTAAAAAACAAAATAGCTAATGATAAATTTATTAATATTGGGTAAAAAAATCTTAAAAATAATAGTCAATAGAAAAAATTAGAAAAATAATAAGAAGTGGTTCCGACGAGATTCGAACTCGTGATCCCCTCGTTGTAAGCGAGGTATCATACCCCTAGACCACGGAACCATATAAAAATATGTCTGTACAATTAAATATATAAATTTTTCTATGGAAAAAGTTTTTGATACAATCTAACAAATTTGTAATTTAAAAACTTTCTTAAAAATTTTTCTCATTAATGTTTATAAAGCATTTAACTACAAACATATTCCTTTATTTTTTCAAATTAAGAACGTTATTTACTTAACTTGTCACTTGTTAATAATTTAATAGTAAGAAAGTTCATGGGTATATTTTAAATATTTTTATAAAAAATTTATAAAAAAAAGTCAACAAACCCTATTGAGTTTACTTGCAAAAGTAAGTGAACATTAAAAAATAAAAAAAATAAATAATTTATTTAAACAAGTCTGGACGCCTTTCTCTCAAATCATTAAAATGAACAGGATTCTGTTCTTCTTCTAATCGTATGAACTTTTTTCTTTCTTCACCCTTAAGTTCTTTTAAAACAAATATAATTTCTGATTCTTCATAAAAAGGCTCATAACGATCAATGAAACGAGGATTTCTAATAACCCACTCATTTAAAATTATATTATTTTTCATGAAAAATCACCTCTTTTTTAACTTGTAGGGAGTATATTCAAATTTGATTCCATACTTATTAAATTGATTATTATAGTCTTCAATTATATTATTTATATTCTCTTTATAATATTTATATTTATCTTTTCTTATAATATTTTTAGGTAATTTTTTTCTTAAACGATTATCCAAAGCTTTTTTCCCTAAATCTTCGAACATTATATTTGCTTCATTTTTCAAAGAAACTTTTTTAATTTTATCGATTTTTCTGAATGAATTTTTCATGTTCAACACACCATAATTTCCAGAAATGGTACTATTAATTATTTTATAGTTTAATAAATATAACATATCATCAGGATGAGGTAATGGTATGCCAGAAGTATGGTTATGTAACATATGTGGTGTTTTGACATCTCTACTTCCTCTTGAAATTAAAGAATTGCTTATACTTACATAAAATTTCCCCCCTTTTATTTTATTTATTATTTTGGTTCCAGTCCCAGTTTCCCACAACTGTTCAATAGATAATCCTATAGTTACTTTTATATGTCTTATAGTATTATCAACTAATACGGGATCATTATAAACTTTATTTAAATTTTCTTTTAAATCTTCAAAATCAATATTGTTCTTATTGAATCCATCTTGATTAATTTCTTGAGAATAATCTTTAGATTCAGACTTCTCATTTTTAGATTTAGACTTTTTATCTTTAAATCTAGAATTATTATTCTCTATTGTATCATCATCATATCTATTATGATTGATATTTTCAAAAATATCGTTAAGCTCTTCGTTTTCTAAATCAATACATTTTTTAGGATTGTTCGAATCAGATTCATAATTATCATTTGAATTATTTGAAAAATTGTTTTTATCCAATGATAATTGTGGGTGATTCATATAAATAGTTGTAAAATTACTTATATTTAAATTTTAGATTTATTTAAGCTTAATTTTATTAATAAATATCATTATTTTAAAATAATGGTAATTTAATAAATTTAAAGTAATTTTACTATTAAAATATGATTTTATGGTATGATAACAATAAATACATTAGATAATTAGAATATTACTAAAAATAATTAAATATATTAAAAGAAAAACAATTCATAATATTTTTCAAAATAAAAAATAAAATAATAATAAATAAATAAAATAAAATAAAAAAAAAAAAAAATGAAATCTAAATTTTTTGACTCACACTCATAGCTATTATTTTCGAATTTTTCCTGGGAGTTTCTAAAACCTATCTTAAGGCAGGGTTCTTATAGAATAAATAGCTATAAAATAAAACAAAATTATATATAATTATAAATTCATATAATATATTGAATGTTAATAAATAAATTCTATAAAAAATAAATCTTTTTTTATAAAGTTATTTTTTTTAAAAAAACTAATTAATAATGTTATTTTAAAAAATACTAAAAATATTATTAAATTGTATTTAAAAAGTTATTTTTTTTTAAAAAAATACTAAAAATATTATTAACATGTTCAATAGCTAAAAATGAATAAAGAATTTTTATAATGCGAGAGGATATACAATGACATGGGATGAAAATGGAAAAATATGGATGGATGGAGAATTTATAGATTGGAAGGAAGCTAATATTCATGTTCTCTCTCATGTTGTACACTATGGATCAAGCATTTTTGAAGGAATAAGATGTTATGATTCTAATGGAAGAGCAGCTGTTTTTAGATTGAATGAACATGTTAAACGTTTTTTCGAATCTGGAAAAATATATAAGATGGAGATTCCGTTCTCCCAATCAGAAATATTTGAAGCTATTAAGGAAACCATAGCTATTAACGATTTAAAAAAGTGTTATATAAGACCTGTTAGCTATAGGGGATATGGTCAACTTGGAGTTAACCCTTTACACTCTCCAGTTAACACAGCTATAGCTGTTTGGAGTTGGGGAAAATATCTTGGAGAAGATGGACTTGAAAATGGTGTAAATGTTGGTGTTTCATCTTGGAGAAGAATGGCTCCAAACACCTTACCAAGTATGTCAAAAGCTGGTGCAAATTACATGAATGCACAATTAGCTAAGCTCGAAGCTATTGAAAATAATTATGATGAAGCTATAATGCTTGATATAGAAGGTTTTGTTGGTGAAGGTAGTGGAGAAAATATATTTTTNATAAAAGACGATGAGATTTACACTCCTTCACTTTCATCAGCTATTTTAAAAGGTATTACTAGAGATTCGNTTATTAAATTAGCTAATGATTTNGGCTACAATGTTAGAGANGAAAANATTCCAAGAGAAATGCTTTATTTAGCTGATGAGCTATTTTTCACAGGAACCGCTGCAGAAGTTACTCCAATTAGGTCTGTAGATGGAATCGAAATAGCTACAGGAAAAAGAGGACCAATAACTCAAAAAATTCAAGAAGAATTTTTTAACATTGTTGAGGGGAAATCTGAGGATAAGTATGGTTGGCTAACTTATGTAGATGATTCTTCTAAGTAATGTTATGTAGATGATTCTTCTGAGTAATGAATTTTCAAGTAATGAATTTTCAAGTTATGAATTTTTAAGCAATGAATTTTTAAATCATAAATTTTCTAAGATTAAATTTTCATAATGTGTAAGTAATTTGTATATAATGTGTTCACAATGTGTTCATAATTTATTAACAAATTATTTTTTATATTTTTTTAAAAAAATTTTAAAATGTAATTATATT
>WRNS01000104.1 GCA_009776495.1 Methanobrevibacter sp.
ACTTTTTTAAAAATTTTTTATAAATAATTTTAATTTTTTTATATTATTTTAAATAACTATTAAATTAATTTTAAAAACTAAATAAACTTTAAACAACTATAAAATTAATTTTAAAAACTAAATAAACTTTAAACAACTATTAAATTAATTTTAAAAACTAAATAAACTTTAAACAACTATTAAATTAATTTTAAAAAATAAGAAATATTTGAAAAATTATTAAACAAATTTTAAATAATTTTTATCATTCCATTATTATTTAATAGTAAATTATTAAAAATATTTAAAGTTTGAGATTTTCAGCTTAAAATTTTAGATAAAAAGGTAGAAAAATCAGGGTTATTCTTTGATAAGTCTTTTAATTTATCAACATCGAAAACAAGATCCACTTGTCCAACGGCCACAGTACATGTTCCCATAATAACAGATATCGTTCCATCTGCTAAGTTTCTATTATAATTCACTGTTTTTTGACAATTTTTGAATCTAAAATTAGCTATTTTTATATATTCCTGTTCCCATCCCTCTTTTTTGAGCTCACTTTCGAATTTTTCCAATGTGATGAGTAATATGGATTCGGTTATTTGTTTAATAATCATTTCATCCAATAATTTATTTAATTTTTTGGAAAAATATTTACTTAATAAATCAATATTCATGTTTTAACCTTAGTTTTAGATTATAACTATTTTTAAACTTTATGTTTATCCCATTATTTCATTATTAATCTATTGGGAAGAAATATTATTTAAAATTAATAATTAAATTTAGATTAAAACAATTATTATTTTAAAAAAAAATATCACTATTAATTAAAAAAAAACTATAAAAATTACAAATCCCTATAAAAATACAAAAATATTATTAAAATTCATATAATAAATAATAATTTATTAATGAAAAATATATAATTAAAATTTATAATATGAAAGATATATAATAAAAATTTCTAATACATAAAACATGTGTATGAATGTTCATATGATAAAATTTATATACTAGTAAGTTAATATTATGAAATGTGAATATAAACTTTTTAGAAAAAACATTATACGATTTAAAGTTAGTCTCAAATAAACTTAACATAATAAAAAAAAGAAATCCTCTCCTTTTTATTATAATCAGGCTCTAAATATAAGTTTTTTGGGACTTACTTTTTCTAATTGGAAAAAATTCTTATTTTAAAACACGATAAACCTCATTTTTGAAAAAAAATATATGACGTTTTTTTTATCAAGATTCCTACCCATTTTATTTTTAATATTTTTGAATATTCATTTTTAAATAATTAGAACTTATTTTTTAACAATAATAAATTTTTAACTAATTAAAAATTTTTTTTTATATTATAATAAGTTTTTAAATAATTATAATTGATTTTTTCACTAATATAAAATTTTTTAATAAATTATAATTAATTTTTTTACTTTGTAAATATTTAATTAATCTTTATTCATTTTTTTAACTATTAATAAATAATTTATAAAAATTTTAAAAAATTAACTATTTGAAAACATATTTCTATACTTTTTATAAATTTTTTTTAAAAAAAAAATAAAAATAAAAAAATTAAAAATAAGAATAAAAAATAAAGTAAAAAATAAATATAAAACATTTTAAATAATTTAAACTTACTAATAAAAAAATAATGACAAAAAATAAGGGATGACTAAGGGATATTATGGTATGGAATAAAGAAGCAGAATGCATGGAAAGAGAGGAAAAAGAAAAGTTACAATTGAAGTTACTTAAGGAAACGTTGAAAAAAGCATATGAAAATGTTCCTTTTTATAAAAAACGCTTCGACGAGGTGGGAATCAAAGTTGAAGATATCCAATCACTTAAAGATATTGAAAAACTGCCATTCACTACAAAAACAGATTTAAGAGAAGCTTATCCTTTTGGAATGTTTGCAGTTCCTGAGGAAGAAATAATTGAAATCCATACTTCATCTGGAACAACAGGAAAACCGACTGTTTCAGGTTATACTAAAAAAGATCTTGAAATATGGTCAGAAGTCAGTGCAAGAGCAATAACTATGGCTCTTGGAACAAAGAATGACAAAATACAAAATTGTTATGGCTATGGTTTATTCACTGGAGGATTGGGTATCCACTATGGAACCCATAAAGTTGGAGCTACAATTGTTCCAATTTCTGCAGGAAACACTAAAAGACAAATTGAAGTGATGAAAGACTTTCAAAGTACCATATTAACATGTACTCCATCTTATGCACTTTATTTAGCTGAAGTTCTTGAAAAAGAAGGATTAAGTCCTGAAGAAATCAGCTTAAAATCAGGAATATTTGGTGCAGAGATGTGGACAGAAGAGATGAGAGATGAATTAGAAAAAAGGCTTGGAATAGTTGCATTGAATATCTATGGACTTACTGAAATTATTGGTCCAGGTGTAGCTCAAGAATGTCCAGCTAAAACAGGTTTACACATTTCTGATGATCACTTTTATCCAGAAATTATAGATATAAAAACCCATCAAGCATTGGGAGAAGGAGAAAAAGGAGAACTTGTTCTAACAACTTTAACAAGAGATGGAATGCCAATAATTAGATTTAGAACCAAAGACATTACAGCTCTTAGAAAAGACAAATGTGAATGTGGTAGAACATTGGTTAGAATGGATAGAATTACAGGTAGAAGCGATGATATGCTTAAAATTCGAGGAGTTATAGTTTTCCCATCACAAATTGAACGAGCATTGCTTAAAATCGAGGGATTAAGTCCGAACTACCAAATAATCGTTTCAAGGCCAAAATATCTCGATGAACTTGAAGTTCGTGTTGAAGCCTCCACAGAACTATTTTCAGATGAAATGAAAAAAATGGAAGAAATTGAAAATAAAATAGCTAATACAATAAATAAGGAAATCGGACTTAGAGTTAATGTAACCTTAGCTGAACCAGAAACCCTTCCAAGAAGTGAAGGTAAAGCAGTTCGAGTTTTAGATTTAAGAAAATTTGATTAATAAAACTTAAAATAAAGAAAATCAGATAAACAAAACTAAAGATAAAGAAAATTTGATTAATAAAACTTATGAAAAAGAAAATCTGATTAACAAAACTTAAAATAAAAAAAATCTGATTAACGAAACAAAAGCTAAAAAAAGGATGTATGGTTATGGAAATAAAACAAATATCAGTATTTATTGAAAATAGAAAAGGTAGGTTAAAAAAAGCTCTTGACACTCTTTCTAAGGCTGAAATCAATATAAGAGCTCTTTCATTAGCTGAACGTGCAAAATATGGAATTTTAAGATTAATTGTTTCAGACAATGAAAAAGCAAAAAGTGTTCTTGAAGAAAATAAGTTTATTGTTAAAGAAAATGATGTTATAGTTGTTGAAGTTCCTGACAAACCAAATGGATTAAATTCGATTTTAGAAGTATTAACTGATGCAGATATAAATGTTGAATATTTATACGCATTTGTAGGGAAAAAAACTGATGAAGCTATTGTTGTTATGAGATTAGAAAATATCGAAGATGGAATAAAAGTTTTGAAATCTCAAAATGCTAATTTACTCACAAAAGAATATATTGAAAATTTGTAAAGAAGGTATTGAATTTCGAGTAAATTTATAAAATTAATTAAAGTTAATTAAAATAAATTTTAAATTAATTAAATTTACCCTAATAAAATTTATTAAATTAATTAAAGCTAACTCTAATAAATTTTATGATTTATTAAAGTTCTAATTCTTTTATCAACTTAGTTAAATCATCTCTAGAATAACCTAACTCTACAAATAGCTTTGAAACAGAATCAGAAAAATCTTTACCATTTTTTATCTTTTTCCATTTTTTAAAATCATTTTTTAAGATGGAATTAATGAGTAACTGAACTGTAATCAATGTATCTCCGTCAATAGCTATTAAAACTTCTTTATCTTTAAAAAATCCTTTTGGATCAACTAAATTAAAACTTTCATCAATGCTATCTCTTTGAATTATAGCATTTTTAATTTCATATGTCATAATTCATTCCTCTTTTTTTCTTATAATAAAATATATTCTAAATTACTAACTAACATTACTTTTTACAGCATCATAACCGTTTTCAATAGCTTTAATGTTCATGTCATGGAAACGAGAATTTAAATTGTTTTTCATTGATTTTATAACTGCTTTTTTGGATAATGGAAATGTATCATTAGCTATTGCCGAACCAAGAAGAACCATGTTNAAAGATAATAGACTACCTGCATCTTTAGCTAATTTTTCTCCTTCTACAGGAAAAACTTCTTNGTAATTNTCTTTTAAAGTAGCTATTATCCTATCAATATCTGGATAATTTTGNCTTGTTTGACTTAAACTAGGGGGTATTATTGGATATGTATTAAAAACTATTTTTGTATTTTTATTAGACTTTTCAAGACCTCTTACAGCCTCAATTGGTTCAAATCCAAGAAGAACATCTGCTTTTGACTGTTCAATTATTGAACTTTTATAATCTCCAATTTTAAGCTCTGTGGATACAACGCCTCCTCTTTGAGACATTCCATGGATTTCACTCATTAAGACCTCATATCCTTCATTCATAGCTGCTTCACCAATAATTACAGAGGTTTTAATTATTCCTTGTCCACCAACGCCACAAATATAAATATTATAAGATTCTTTTTCACTAAACATAGTTTTCACCCCAATGCAAATCATTGAAAAAAACCATTTAATAAAATTACTAGTAATTATTTTTATAATTATATTTTTCTTATTGTATTTTTATAATATTTTTTTCTTATTCTATTTTTATTATTGTATTATTATTATTGTAATATT
>WRNS01000105.1 GCA_009776495.1 Methanobrevibacter sp.
TTAGCAATCCATTACAACTAAAAAAACAATTTAACAGCTTATAACAGATAGTATATAATAAAAAAAATGTAATTTTTAAAAAATAATTAAAAAAAATATTTAATTTTTAAAAAATAATTAAAAAAATATTTAATTTTTAAACATTTAAATCTAATTTATTTAAAATTGATAGAAAAGATTAATGATAAAAATATTATATGAAAAAATACTTATAAAAAATATTTATAAAAAAATTATTTAAAAAAATCCTTTATTTTAAATTTTGATTTAACAATTAACTTTTTTAGGTGAAAATATGACATTGATTAAAGATCTCATAACTACTTCAGGAATATCTGGTTTTGAAGGAAAAATAGTGGATATTATTAAAAAAGAGCTAAAAGACCATGTGGACGTGATTCAAGACGATTTAATGGGTAATGTAATAGCTATTAAAAAGGGAGAAAAAAATGGCACTAAAATCATGTTAGCCTCACACATGGATGAAATTGGGTTAATGGTTCGCCACATTGATAAAAAAGGATTTATCAAGTTTTCAAAAATTGGAGGAATCAACGATCAAATGTTACTAAACCAAACAGTGATTATTCATGGAAAAAATAAGGATATTACTGGAGTAATCGGTTCAAAACCACCACATGTTATGAAAGCTAGCGAAAGAAAAAAGATCATTGAATATGAAACAATGTTCATAGATATAGGAGTTTTTTCAAAAAAAGAAGCTGAAGAATTGATTTCTGTTGGAGACCCTATAAGTTTTAAATCAGACTTTGAAGAATTCCCAAACGATTTAATAATGGGTAAAGCTTTGGATAATCGAATTGGGTGTTATATAATGATTGAAACCTTAAAACGTGTTAATTCCAAAGCAACTGTTTTTGGTGTTGGAACAGTGCAAGAGGAAGTTGGTTTAAAAGGAGCGAAAACATCTGCATTTAAGTTAAATCCAGATATGGCCTTTGCACTTGACGTGACCATAGCTGGAGATCATCCTGGAATTAAAGAAGATGAAGCACCTGCAAAGATTGGTAAAGGTCCAGCTATTATTTTAGTAGATGCTAGTGGAAGAGGGATAATAACACCAGAAAAAGTAAAAAATCTTTTAATTTCATCATCCAAGGAAAATGAAATACCATATCAACTGGAAGTTAGTGAAGGCGGAACAACCGATGGAACAGCAATTCAACTAACAAGAGAAGGAATACCTACAGGAGTTGTTTCAGTTCCTACAAGNTATATTCACACCACAGTTAGCATAGCTAGTATGAAAGATATAGAAAATACAATAAAATTATTNGTAAAAACTATTGACAGTTTAGAATAGGTATAATACTTATTAAAGCTAAAAATTNAAAAGATGATGTAATTCATATGGATGCTAAAAGATTAAAATATATAAGTTTGCTTATAAGTTCTTCTGGTTTGATAATCTCAATTATACACTTATTTAATGGCATTCTTAGCTGGATTCATCTTCTTCTTTTAGGCATAATATTTGTTTTATTAGGATTGATATGGTTTTATCAATTAAAAAAAAAAAATCATGAAAAATAGTAAAATTAATTATTTTAACAAGTTATGATTAAATATAATTTAAATTATTTTAAAATTTCTTTAATATTAAATTTTTATTAAAAATTTATAAATTTTAATGTTTTTTAGCTATTTAAAGTTAATTTTCAATGAAAATTACCATAAAAAACTAATACCACAATTAAATTTTCAATGAAAGTTATCATAAACAGCTTTAGCTACTTTTTTATTCAATCCTTGAACTTTAGCTATTTCATCAATACTTGCTTTTTTAACCTGTTCAATATCTCCAAAATGTTTTAATAAGTTTATCTTCCTTTTTTTACCAATTCCTTTGATATTATCAAGTTCAGATACTTCAATAGCTTTTGATCTAAGTTTTCTATGATAAGTTACAGCAAATCTATGAGCTTCATCTCTCACTCTTTGAAGTAGCTGTAAACCTTCATTGTTTTTTGGAATAATAACTGGGTTTTGACTTTGTGGGATAAATATCTCTTCGAATTCCTTTGCAAGTCCAATTACTGGAATATGTTCAAGATTATATTTTTTTAAAACTTCAGTAGCTATTTTTAATTGACCTTTTCCACCATCGATTAAGATTAAATTTGGTTCTTCATACTTTTCATAACCAATTTTATCCTGATTATTTTTATTATAATCTCCATCTCCAAAATTAGCTAATGGTTTAAAACGTCTCTGAAGTAGCTCTCTCATCATTCCATAATCATCAGGCCCAGGAGTTTTGAGTTTGAATCTTTTGTACTGTTTTTTATTTGGTTTAGAATCTGAAAATGAAACTTTACTTCCAACAGCTAATTTTCCTGAAATATTTGAAACATCATAACCTTCTATAACTCTTGGAAGCCTTTCAAGCTTTAAATATTTTTTAAGCTCAATCATAGAATTTTTCATTTTTTTCTTTTGTTTTCTAATAATATCTGCATTTTTAGAAGCCATTCTAATTAAACGTAGCTTAGGTCCATCTTCAGGAACTGTAAATACAACATTGCCTTTTCGAAGATCACTTAACCAATCGAGAAGTAATTTTCCCTGAGATTCATCTTCAATAGCTTCTTCTAATATGATTTCCTTTGGAACATGGCGATTTAATCCATAATATTGCTGTATAAATGCAGAAATAACTTCATTAACCTTATTATTTTTTGTTCCTCCCATTATAAAATCATCTTTTCCATTAATTTTCCCATGTCTAATAGAAATTACAACCACAACAGCTGAATCTTCTTCATGTGAAGTAGCTATTATATCTTGATCCAGTTCATCTGCAAAATCAACAAACTGTTTTTCCATAACCTCAACAATCGAAGCTATTTGATCACGCAATACAGCTGCTTTTTCAAAATTTTCATCATCTGCAGCTTCTTTCATTTCTGCTTCAAGATTTTCAATAATTTCAGAATATTTACCCTGAAAAAATAGGCCTATTTTAGCTATTAATTTTTTATACGCCTTCTTTGAAATATTCCCATCACATGGTCCATAACATAGATTTATTTGGCTGTTTAGACATGGTCCATCCATTCGTTTGCAAGTTCTGATTTGAAATAATGCCTTTATAAATTTTACAGTTTGGCGTACAGATCCAACATCTGTAAATGGTCCAAAAAAGCTACCGGTTTTTCCAATATTTCTTGTGATAAGAAGTCGAGGGAAATCTTCATCTGTGATTTTAACATAAGGATATCTTTTATCATCCTTAAGACGGATGTTGTATTTAGGTCTATGTTTTTTGATTAAGTTAGCTTCAAGAATTAAAGCTTCCTTTTCACTATTAGTTATNACATACTCTAAGCTATTGAAATGACTCATTAAAATTTGGGTTTTGGGACTGTCATGNTTATCTTTAAAGTAGGATTTCACTCTATTTTTAAGTGATTTTGATTTTCCAATGTAAATNATCTCATCATCTGAATCTTTCATAATGTATATNCCTGGTTTTTTCGGAAGATCTTCAGGTGATTTAACTTTAGTTGACATGATAATCTAAGTATTAATTAAACTTTAATTGATATAATTATTACGTTTTTAGAAAGTCATTTTTGAAGTTCATGAATAATTGTTTAAAATTAGTCTATTATATACTAATTAAACCAAAAGCTTTAATGATATGTATAAATGAAGATTTTTGATAAATAGTAGAGATAGTTAAAACCTAGTTTTTAAAAATTTTCATTAGAAATGTTTTTATTATGAAAAATTAAAGATAATAATGAATAGTCTTTTTTTTAAAGTTTTGATATTTATGTTTTATTGATTAATAGTCTTGATAATTTCTTTAGGTGTTTTTTTATGTCTTTTGACGATGATAAAATGTTGGTAATTCCTGCAGTTGATATTAGAAATGGGAAATGCGTTCAGTTAGTTCAAGGAAAACCAGGGACTGAACAAGTGATTATTGAACAGCCAGAAAAAGTAGCTAAAAAATGGGAAGATGAAGGTGCTGATTTAATACATGTTATTGATCTTGATGGAGCACTTGAAAGTAAAGATAACTTAAAAACTATTAAAAAAATATTAAAAGAAATTTCAGTTCCTATTCAGCTGGGAGGAGGAATCAGATCAATAGAATACGCAGAAAAGCTATTGAATCTTGATATTGAAAGATTAATAATTGGAACAATGGGCATTGAAAAACCAGACACAATAGCTAAATTATCCAATGATTTTGGTAGTGAAAGAATAATGATTTCTCTCGATAGTAAAGATTCTCAAGTTGTTATTAAAGGATGGACAGAAAAAACAAATAATAGTCCAGTCCAAATGAGTAGAAAATTTGAAAGGATAGGTGCTGGAAGTATTCTTTATACAAATGTAGATGTTGAAGGTCTTTTAAAAGGTTTTGACATGGCTCCAGCTATTGAACTTGTTGAATCTGTAAATATCCCTGTGGTTTACGCTGGTGGAATCACAACCATAGAAGACATTAAAAAATTAAGTAAAACTGGAGTTAAAGGAGTTGTTATTGGTTCAGCCCTTTACAAAGATAAAATAAATCTTAAAAATGCCTTGAAATATCAAAAAATTTAAATAAATCTATAATAAAAAGTTTATAAATTCATCGAATAATTTTAAAAAAAATAAAAAAATAAAAGAATAAAACTTTTAAAAAAAGATTATAAATAAAAATTAAAATA
>WRNS01000106.1 GCA_009776495.1 Methanobrevibacter sp.
ATAATAATAAATAATTATAATAATAAAAAAAAAAAAAATTCGTTTTTCTAATTTGGAAATATAAAAATTTTTTATAATAAAATTTTTAGAAGATATATCTTATTTTTCATATTTTTAGAAGATATTCTTATTTTTCATATTTTTGGATGTTATATCTTTATTTTTTATATTTTCCCCCAATGAATTTAATCACTCATTTTCTAATTCAATGATTAATGCAAGTAAATCAGATTGTGTAATGATTCCAACAACTTGATCTTCTTCATTAACTACAGGATAACCATTGTAACCAGTTTCCAGCATATCATTAGCTAATTCAGCAATAGTCGCTTTCTCATTGATTTTTTTAATATTTGTTGTCATGTATTTTTCAACAAGACATTCTTTAATTTGTGCCCTTTGATGCTTAGGAGGAACCTCTTTTCTAAAAGAAATCATGGCTCTCATAATATCCTTTGAAGATAAAATACCAGCAAGCTCATTATCTTCACTAATTAATAGTCTACCAACTTTAGAATCTAACATAATTCTTCTAGCATGCATTAATCTGTCATGACTGAATACTGAAACCAAATCAGTCGTCATAATTTCTCTAACTAGTATTTTTTCATATGCTTTGCCAATGCATGTTGGAGTAAAATCAGATTTAGAAACAATTCCCACTATTTTTCCATCATCCATAATTGGTACTCCTCCAATATGGTTTTCAAGAAGTAAATTAGCTGTTTCAACTATGTCAGTATCTTTATTTACTGTAATCAAGTCTTTTGTCATTACAGTGGAAATATGAAAGTGGGAAGGAGGTAAATCTCCATATTTAGATGAACTAAGTTTAATAGCTATGTCTTTTTCTGAGACTATACCAACAAGTTCTTTTTCATGTTTTTCATTAGTATTAATAACAGGAAGTCGGGAAATTCTATGTTTTTTCATTAATTTAAGACCATCAAAAACAATTTGGTCTTTGTCTATTGTTACTATTTCTTCAGACATTATATTTTTTATTTGCATATTATCCTACCAAATGATTAAATAAAGAATTAATATATTTTATTATTAAATTAAAATCATTAATATATAATATTCACTCATAAGATAAGCAATAATTAAATTTAAAATAGCTAAATCTAATAAATACCTCAATAAAAAGAATTCTTTAAATAGTTTTTTCTAAAGATGTATTTTATATTAGTTATTATAAATTTTAGATTAATTTAGGTTTAATAAATAAAATTGATAAATAAATTATTTTTTTTATTTGCTAGTTGTTCTTATTGCTTTTAAAACGTCTTGTTCAGTAATTATTCCAATCACTTCACTATTTTTAACTACTGGCACTCCACCAAGATCTCTTTCATTTAATAATTTGCATAAATCCCCTAATCTTGTTGATGGTTCTACAGTTGAGACTTCTTTTTCCATTATCTCAGATATTTTCCTATTCAATATTTCTAATCCACTTTTAGATTCCATTTTAGTAAATAGCTTATTATCTGCGAAAAATTTTAAAATATCATCTGATGTAACAATACCCACTAATTCTTCTTCAGGGTGTGCAGCTTTTTCCTCTTTACCAAGAATTGGAATTCTTCTTAATTTATTTCTAACCATTATTTTAGAAGAACCTTCAATCGGTGTTCCAAGAGTGGTTGTAATAACTTTCTTTGTCATAAAATCTTCAACAAGTTCATCAGTTAAAATTCCAGCCATAGCTAATACAAAGTCTCTTTCAGTAATTATTCCAATTAATTTTCTATTATTCTCATTATCAACTATTGGAAAAGCCCCAACATTAGAATTTAGCATTTCTATAACACATTCTACGATAGAGTCTTTATGAGTCATGAATTTGACTTCTCTTGTCATTATTTGTCTTATTGGCTCATTAATAGCTGTTAAAAAGTTATCATGATGTTTTTCTTCCATGATATTGAATTTTTCTCCTCCTCCTAGAAAATTTAGGATATCCATAGATGTTAAAATTCCTAAAAGTTTTTCGCTACCAGGATCTGTAATTGGGAGTCTTCTGATTTTATGATTCACCATCTTTTCAGCAGCTTCTTTTATACTTGTGCTTGGTGGAACAGATATGACTTCTTTTGTAGCTAATGTCATTATGTCTCCATCATGTTCATGAAGTCTACTTTCATGTTCGTTTGATCCACGAACCATGGATTTTCTTAAATTTTTAGCACTTCTGTCTTTCATTACTACACCTCTATGGTATTATCAAATTTTAGGCAGTTTTTTTCTCAGTTACTAATCTTTAATTTTTATAAAAATAATTGTATAATAATCTATATTTATAATAAATTCTAAATAAATATTTTAAAATGGGAAAATTTTAATGCATTTCTAATCAATTTTTAGAAATTTATGGGTTTGTGGAATTATTAATACATTTAAATATTTACCCGCTATTTCAGAAAATTCAAATAATTTGCTTATATTATTTTGCCACTGATTAATCGGGCTCACTGGTTGAATTACTAATGTAACATCGGCATTCACTTCATTAACTATTCTTTTAGCTATTTTTTCTATAATACTTAATTCAGTTGAAGGTAATACAACTAATTTACAATATATATTTGTATTACATTCTATTAATAGTTTTAGGGTCTCTATTTCATGTTCAAAAATTTCATTGTTATATTCATTATCAAAATGTTCTTCAAGCTTAAAATCAAGTGATACAAAGTCAATTTTTTTTAACTTTCTTACTTCATCTGGTAATGTTCCATTAGTTTCTAAAAATATTTTTAAATCAGTTCTTTCAATAATTTCATTGATAAAATCTGTGTATAATAGAGGTTCACCACCAGTAAAAGAAATTGAATGTAAATCTGGAGTTTTCAGATGATCTATTTTATTCATGACACTTTCAACTGATAAAATAGTACCATAGCTACTTTTTTGACTATCTGGAGTATCACAATAGTTACAACTTAAGTTACATCCAGCAAATCTAACAAATATCTGCCTTTTTCCTATTAAAAGACCTTCTCCTTGAAAACTTGAAAAAATTTCAACAATTGGAGCTTCCATAAAATCACCAGACTTTAAATCATAGTAAATTAGCTAAGAAATTATAATAAAACTTAAAATTCTTTTTTAAATAAAGCTCCTTGACCAATACCTTCATTTACACCGAGAGATATTGTAGCTATATTATATCCTTTATTTTGAATATCTTCAAATAGCTTACAAGTAAAATACTTTGATAATTCTTCTGCTGATGTATGTTTTAATGGAAGTAAAACACAATCTTCTTTAGGAAGCTTATAATTTTTATTTCCAATAGAAAAATCTAAAAATTTAAGGTCTTTAAAATCTTCAAGAGACAATTTTTCACTGGGATTCAATCCTTTAAATTCCATATTTTCATTATTTATAGGAATTAAAACTTTATGATCTAATCTATTACATATTTTTCTAACAGACTCTTTAACATCTTTAAAATCAGCTACAAATTCAAATTCCCCAGATCTTTCACCTTCAATTTCCACATCTACTAAGTAAGAGTGTCCATGAATACATCCACATGATTCATGATTTGGTATTATGTGAGCTGAGGAAAATCTTAAATTTGCATGGATCCCATTAATCATTATCTTCATTAATTTACCTCACAAGGAGTTTATAGAATATTTTTCACATTTATGAATAAATTTCATTCTTTTCATATTTATGAATAAAATTTATTAAAAAACATTAGTCTTGCTTATATCTAATTTTATTGATTTTAATTCATTAACATAATTGTTAACAACAATATTTGTAAATTTTATAATATTATCTTCATTAAAAAAATTATTTACTTTATTATTAAAATTATTATATTCTTTATTTTTATTAAAAGAATTATTATAATTTTTATTTTCATTTAAAGAATTATTATCATTATTTTCTCTATTAGAAATTTCAAGTAATCCTATAGTATCAACATCATCTGGTGTTCCTTTACTTGTAAGATTTACACCTAAATGGATTTTCATAGAACTTATAGAAGCTGTAGCTATTGACACTGTAAGTTTCTTTAAGTTGACAAATAGGTCGTCTCCTTTCCTAACAGTCACAATTCCATTTTTAGCTAATTCTTCTTCCAGTATCATTACAAGTAACCTTTGACGCATGTAAGCTATTTCTAAATTGGCTGGTTGAGTGTCGAAGTGTTCTACCATGAAGTGAACCATGTCACTCGATTTTATTTCAAGACCAATATCTTCAAAGTCTTTTAAATTACTTTCTTTAATATTCATTGGCCCTCTCCATGTTATTACGGATGAACCTTTTATTTTAAAAGATTTAAATGCCCATGAAGGTTCTATTTGACTGCCATCATATTCAAATGATTTACCAATGTGTTTGTAAGTGATTGTCATGAAAATTCCATCGAATAGCTAATAATTTTTCAGTTCCTTATTTATATATTTTTTATTAAATATATTAAATTATAATTTTCAATGTTTATTAAATTAAATATTTTAATTGATTATTAAAGAAATCAATAAGAGTAATAAAAATTTCTTATCCTTTTTTCATGAAAATAATTAATATGTTATTATTATTCCACGATTAAGTTAGAATTTTTATAGTATTTTTAAATTTAGATTATTATGTTTTATTATTTCATGATTAAACTAAAATTTTTCCAATATTTTT
>WRNS01000107.1 GCA_009776495.1 Methanobrevibacter sp.
AATTAGAAAAACGAATTTTTTTTTTTTTTATTATTATAATTATTTATTATTATTAATAATTTTATTATTATTAATAATCTAAATTTTTTTAAAATAAAATTATAAAACACTATAATTTAAATAAAAATTATAAAAATTTAAACTCCCAATGCTGTCAATTTAAGAAAAAATTTTTAATATTTAAATCTGTTTTTAATCAATTCTTACTAAAAAAAATAATTTTTATAAAAAATCAACGCAAAAACCTTAAGATGATAACATTGGGTTATATTACACATCTATAAAACATATTAACAATACATTAACACACTTTATTCTTTTTTTCAAATTTCAACCTTTAAATTAAAAAAATACTTTGAAATTTCATTTTTATCTAGCTATAAATTGTTGATTTCCACATTCAGGGCAGAAAGGTATTGTATCACAATTGTCTTCTAAATATAATGCTTTATAACAGTCTGTACATACATATCTTCCTTTTCCTGAGTGGTCGCCTGAAAAATACATATTATCCATATACCTCCATTTTTGGATAATCCATTATATGAATATACTAATATTTATACTTAACGAATTATTTTTTAATATAAAAAATATGGACATAGGAATATTAAATATAGATAAAAGAGGAAGATAAGCAAAATATAAGGAAAAAAGTTGAGCTCGTACAATCAAAAATGTCTTAAAATTGTTAATTAATCAAAAAAAATTCTTCTTCATTTGAATTATTTTTTATTTTCTTATCCCATTCCACAAACATGAGAATAGCTATTTTCCAAAATTTCAAATTTTTTATAAATTAATACGAAACGTTTAAAAATAAGTTATGAAATATTAAATTTTATATGATTAAATTTGATTAAACAGAATTTAAACAAATTTGACTTGTAATCATGAATCAAAGGTCGAGTATTATAATATCGTTTATAAATATAAAGGAGGATTAATCATAGATTCAATAGCATTTTTAGGCCCTAATGGAACATTCACCCATGAAGCAGCCTTATGTTTAAATGGAGAGCTAGTATCTTATTGTTCAATTCCTTCTGTGATGAAATCTGTTGAAGAAGAAATAAATTCGAAGGGAGTTGTCCCAATAGAAAATTCTGTGGAAGGACCAGTTGGTTTAACCTTAGATTTACTTGTTCATAAGTTTAATCTTAAAATCGAAAGAGAAATTATCATTTCAATTAATCACAATTTACTTTCAAGTCATGAAGTTGATATTAAAGATGTTCGAGATGTTTATTCTCATTCTCAAGCATTAGCTCAATGTCAAAATTATTTAGAGATAAGAAATATGAAACCTCATTTTACTTTGAGTACGGCAGCTGCAGCTAAATTAATTGGTGGAATGGAAAATGTAGCAGCTATTGGAACCCTTAAAGTAGCTGAACTTTATGATTTAAAAGTTATTGATAGAAATATTCAAGACATTGACAATAATCAAACAAGATTTGTTGTTTTATCTAAAAATGATCATGAAATAACAGATAATGATAAAACATCTATCGTTTTCTCAATTTTTGATGATAATCCTGGTGGACTTTACGATATTTTAGGAATTTTTGCGAAAAATAATATAAACTTAACTAAAATTGAATCTAGACCTTCAAAAGAGGGATTAGGTAGGTACATTTTTTTTGTTGATTTCGAAGGTCACCAAAATGAAAAAAAACTTAAGAATGTTTTAAATATAATCAACACTAAAACATCATTTATTAAAGTATTAGGATCATACCCAGTTGCAAATATTTATTAAATTTTTAAAATTATAAAAACATTTCCAGCTAGAAATATTGATGAAATCTTTAAAGTAATAAAAATATTTCCAGTAACAAATATTAATTAATCAATATTGTTGATTAAGAGTGTTTGATTATTCAATAATCACAATAAGGAGTGGAGTAATATTAATCAAGATAAAGAAAAGCTTTTAAAACTTTTACAAGATCTTGAAGAAGAATATCTAGCAGAAAAAATTTCTGATGAGGAATATGAAAATTTATCAAATGAATATAAAGATAAATTATCCAATATAACTGCTGTAGATAGGATAAGAGCTATGCAAGGGAAAAAAGTTGTTGAAAAACCTAATGTCTCTTTTGCGAAAAAACAAAAAGCCGAAAAAAGTCTAAGGGAAGATGAAAAGCTCGTGGACAAATATGTTGTAAAAACTGAAAAAGAGAAAAAAGAATCTAAACCACGGAAAAAAGGAATTTTCGCAGCAATAGCTATTATCTGCTTAGCTGCAGCCTTTATAACTGGAATAGGTTTTGGGATTTTTAATTTTGATTTTCAATCTCCAGGATCTGGAAACTCTATTGTAACTCTTAATGAAAGTGCTTTTCCTGACGTGATGCTTAATAATACTAACAATACTGATCAAGGAAATAACAGTACTAATAGTAGTGGAAATACGAACAATGACTCAAATTCCAATTCTAATAGTAATAGTAATAATAATAATAATAAAAACAACAATAACCAAGGCAAGGATAAAAACAATAAACCAGAATCAGGCCCAAAAAAACAGGGCCCATGACTAACACTCAATCAAAGACAAATTTATGGAACTATTTATTTCAATTTTTAATTTTAATTTTAATTTTTTAAAGAGGAATAATTTATGAAAAAGTATATTTTAGGAATCATTATCATAATTTCAATTGTGCTCGTTTCTGGATGTGTTTCTAATTCAAACAATAATAGTGAAAATGAAACCCAAACATTAGCTAAAAATGGAATTTCAATAAAATATCCTGGAACCTGGGTAATTGCAAATTCTAAAAACAATGAAACTATAGCTGCTGTTGCAGACCCTCATTTTATTGATTCAACTACTGGTCTTGGGAAAGTTAGTGTGGTCATAGAAAAAAAGACAAATACTGGACCAATCGAAACACTTTTTAATCAAACATATAAAAATTTATTTACTAACAGTTCTTACACATTAACAGCCCAAGGTACTATTACCATTGGAAAGTATGAGGGATTAGAATGTTATTATACTGTTGATCAAAATGGCACTGTGAAAAAGCAAAGAGCTGTTTGGATAGGAGAGGGAGATGAAGTTTATATTATTTTATGTACAGCACCAGAAAATGAGTTTGATTCACAATTAAAAATATTTGATTTTATTATAAATAACTTCAAAATCCTTTAAATGACAATATATTATTGAAAAAAACTCATTACTGAGTTCCATATAAATAGCTATAATATATTTTTACTTTGATTGTTTCTCTATTTGAGATTATACTTTTAATAAATAAATTTTATTTATTTAATTTTATTTTATTTTTAGAGATTTATTTTTGATTTTTTAAAATATAGAAAGGTTTTTTCATGAATATTGTATTATGTGTTACTGGTAGTATCGCTGCTACAGAATCAATAAAATTAGCTAGAGAACTTCGAAGAAGAGGAGTAGATGTAACATGTTTTATGAGTGATGATGCTTGTAAAATAATTCATCCCAATGCAATGGAATTTGCAACAGGTGAAAAAGTTATAACAGAACTTAGTGGAGAAATTGAACACGTTAAATTTTCTCAAAAGGATTTGATTCTAGTTGCTCCAGCTACAGCTAATGTTATTAGTAAATTTGCTTATAAAATAGCCGATAATCCAATAAATTCCCTTCTAATTACTGCTTATGGTTATAAAACACCTATTTTATTTGTTCCATCCATGCATGATTCTATGTATAAAGCTGTAGCTTCAAATATTGAAAAATTAAAAAAAGAAGGAATAAATTTTGTCAAACCAAGAATAGAAGAAAGTAAAGCTAAATTTCCAAAAATAGAAGATATAGTTTTAAAATCTTTAAGAACAATTGGCACTAATAAAGATTTTACAGGTAAAAAGGTTTTAATCAGTCTTGGGGGAACATACGAAGCTATTGATCCTATTAGAGGAATAAGTAACAAATCTTCAGGGAAAATGGGTTTAGCATTAGCTAAGGAAGCATTTATTAGAGGAGCAGATTTGAAACTTATCAGAGGAAAAGTTGATGTGGATATACCTAAATCCTTTGATACGATATTTACAGAATCTAGTAAAGAAATGAACGATAAAACTAAAGAATTAGTTAGTGAATATGATATTTTCATAGCTACAGCTGCGGTTTCAGACTTTGCTCCAATTGAAAAGGAAAATTCTAAAATATCTTCTTCATTTGATTTGTCATTGGAATTCAAACCAACTGAAAAAATAATAAAACAAATTAAAGATATTAATCCAAAAATATTTTTGATAGGTTTTAAGGCAGAATACAATATTCCTGAAGTTGACATGATAAAATTAGCTAAAAAGCAAATAAAAAATGTTGGAACTGATTTGGTAGTAGCTAATGATGTTTCTATCAAAGGTTGTGGATTTGGATCCGATGATAATGAAGTTATTTTAGTTGACGATGATATTTTTAAAATAAAAATTTCTTCTAAAGAAGAGATAGCTAAAGCTATTTTTGATAGGATATTTGAGTTAATCAGTAAATAATTTAGATTATTTTTTAAAAAACTTTTTAACTTTTAAATAAATTTTATAAATAATTTTAAATAATTATTTAACTATCAAATTAATTTTATAAATAATTTTAAATAATTATTTAACTTTTAAATAAATTATTTGATTATTTTTAACAATA
>WRNS01000108.1:0-4639 GCA_009776495.1 Methanobrevibacter sp.
TTAACATTGCCTTTAACTATAGTTTTTCTATTAAGAATGGACATGGGATAATATTTATACCTAGACCAATTTTTTCCTTTATTTATAGTGTTAACAGTTTTACCATCAACTTTAACAACAATTTTACTAATACTATCTAAATCCTTTTTCATTTTAGACTCAGAAGCAATATTAGAAGATACTATAGAAATAACAATTTTTGACTCACCTTTATAATAAGTGGCTGTATTTTTATCCAATTTTTGTATAGCAAAGCCATGGGTTGGAGCTATTATTCCCATAAATATTGTAAAAATCACCAATATAAATATACATTTTTTAATATTCATATGAATCACCACATTATAAAATATTCTTAAAAAGACTAAATCTTTAAATAAACTATACTGTAGCTATTTTACCTGTTTCATCATCAACAACTATAGTATCATCTTTTTTATTTGTTTTTGAATTGATTGTATTTAAAAACCAAAGTTTTCCTTCTTTTTTATTCACAAGTTTAGCACTAACTATTTTAATTGAAGGTTCATTGATTGTTTTTAAAAAAGAATTACCTATAGCTATTGCTTCTGCCTTAGAAGTAATAAATTTAGTATTTTTTATTGAGTTTATTGTCTGAATTTTAAACTTAAGTAATTTATTATTTTTATTATAAGCGTAAATTCCAAGTTTTTTTCCTTTGATATTGCCTTTAATTTTTATATTCCTATCAATTATTGCAACTGGAAAGTATTCAGTTTTATTCCAAGTTTTACCCTTTTTGATTGTATCAACTTTTTTACCATTAACTTTAAGAACAATTTTGCTAATTCGATTCAAATCCTGTTTCATTTTATAATCAGAACCCACATCACTTGCTACAATATAAGTTGTGATATAAGAGTTACCATTAGAGTAAGTAACAGTACTCTTATCTAAATTTTGTATGGAAAAAGCATTTACAGGTGATAGAAGCACAATTAAAAAAGTTAAAACTATTAACAATCCAAAATAATGTTTAAATTTCATATAACCTCTCCATTTAAAGAATAAAAATAATAAAAAAAGTTAAACTGCTATAAAAAGATTTTTGATTGTGAAATCTATCATATTAAATACTTCCAAATTCAATAGTATTTTTTTGGTCATAAACAGAATAGTCACATACAAACACATTTTTCTCGTAAATATCAAAAGCCCATAAAAGATCTCCTCCCATATAGTAGTAACCCTTATAAACTACATAGTTATTTTTTGGTAAATTCTTATTAACTCTTTTAAATGCTTGATTGTATGTCAATTTTGCATAAGGAGGATATTTCGATTTATTGAGTTTTTTAGAAGTTGTAGCATAAGTCGATGCTATTATATTTGAGCTTTTTTTGATTAATTTGTTTGATTTAGTGTAAGTGAGAATTGTAACATTTTTTCCTTTTATCTTTCCATTTACTATCGTTTTTCTATCAATGATAGCAGTAGGATAATACTTATTTTTCTGCCATCCCTTACCTTTTTTAATAACATTAACCTTTTTACCATTCACCTTAACAACAATCTTATTAATACTGTTTAAATCTTTTTTCATTTTATTATCAGAAACAAAATTGGATGAAACAATAGAAACAGTAATCACAGATTTGCCATTAATATAAGTCACAGTATGTTTATCCAATTCTTGAATATTAAAAGCATCCACAGAAGATACCAAGCCCAAAATCAACACACAAAATACTATCAAATAAAACAAATGCTTTTTTTTAAAATACACAATATCCTCAACCTTAAAAAATTAATTTATGACTGTTATTTAATCATTTTGTAAAATAATTAACCATACCCCATATCTCCAGTTTTATCATCGATTAATATTTCACCTAGTTTTTTTCCTGTTTTTTTGTCTAAATACTCTACAAACCATACCCCATATTTATTTAGTGTTGCATTACCTATTTTAGAAGTGGAAGTATTAATATATTTTTGTGCAGCTTTTTGAGCTTGTTTTTTTGAAGTTAACATCGTAGAAACATATTTCACCGTATTAATTTTCGATTTTAATAAATTGTTATTTTTATCAAAGGTTAAAATACTCACTTTTTTACCTTTTATATTGCCTTTAATTTCTTTTCTAAAAAGTATCGAAGAAGGATAATAGTTATACCTATTCCATGATTTACCTTTATAAACCTTATTTACAGTTTTCCCATCGACCTTTACAACAACTTTGTTAATTCTATTTAAATCATTAGCCATCTTATGATTAGATGCAACATTATTAGACACAATATTTACAGTGATAAGTGAATTACCACCACTATAATAAACATTCCGACTATCAGTTTTCTGTATAACAAAAGCATTAACCGAATTCAAGACAGTAAATAATAGAACAACAACCAACATTACTAACAAAATCTTTTTAAATTTCATAATATCATCCTATAAGTATTAAACTATGTTTTTCTATTTTTAAAATCCTTAAATCCAGATAAATTCTCATAAAGAATTTAATCAACGATTACCAATGTCTACTCGAAATTATGATAAGAAACTAGTTAGTCAAAAACTTTATGATTAGTTCTTTGTTTGTTATAATAATTATAATAACCCATCCATTTTTAAAAGTGTTCAATGAAAAAAAATTATTATAATTCATTTATTTCTTTTTATAATAAATCTATTCTACCAGAACCCACAGGATTGTTATTTTTATCAAATAAAGAAAACAATACTTTCCTAGAATTTACATCATAGTTCATAGTCATTTTAGTAGGTATTTGTAGAATAGTTACTTTTCCATTTGCTGAACTAGAGTTATATCCCTCAGATCCTGAAAAACTAGCTGAAATTTTATAAGTCCCCACGTCATACCATATTCCCTCATAATCATAAGGTACAGCTAGATCCACTCTCCCCTTTGAATCTGTGTATAAATCATCAAATTTCCATCCATCAATAGTAATTGTCACTTTTTTGTTATTTAAAGGAGAGCTATTTTCATCTGTTAAATGAAGAGAAATAGTAAATTCTTCAGAATAATAACATTCTACATCTTTGATTGTTAAATTAGTATTAATGGCAAAAGAAGAAGAACTACATAACAATACACTAATAGTTAACAATATTAAAAACATAAACCATTTATTCCATTTAAACATTTCTTTTCACCTCATTTTATTTATTATAATAAAAAATATTATTTTTTATTTTTTTAATTAATTTAACCTTTTTTCTATAGAAATCTATGGCGAATACTTTAGTTATCTGAAACTTATCATGTAATAAAAAAATAAAAATAAAAAGAGGATAGCTTTATTTTTTAACTTTAGTGCCTTCTCTTGGAGTGATTTTAACTTTAGTTATTGTAATCTTTGATTCTTTATCATTATAAATAGATTTATAGGTTTTACCTACAATATTATTTGTAAATTTAGTGTTGATAACTTTTAAAATACCAGAATTATTGACTTTACCATTACAGATGGCTCCAGCATATTTTTTAGCACTGTTTCCTGAGAATTTGGAATTTTTTATAGACATGGTTCCCATGTTAGTTATGGCCCCACCACAATTTGTAGCTGTGTTTCCTGAGAATTTAGAACTTCGTATATTCATAGTTCCTGTGTTAGTTATGGCTCCATCAAATGTACCTTTGTTATTTTTGAAAAAAGAACTACTTATATTCAAAGAACCACCATTATCCAAAATTCCATCGAATCCAGCACATTTTGAAAAAGTAGAACCTGATATTTTCATTTTCATATAGTTGATAATAGAAACTAATTTGTTTTTTTTAAAAGTGGATTTGGATATATGAAAAAAACCAGCTATATTATTAATAGATACTGTATCATTTATGAAATTAGAATTTTTCACTTGAATATTAGCTTTTTTCCCCCAACTAGAAATAGTAGTTCCTTTTCCAGTATTTTTAAAGTTGCACTTGTTTATTAAAATATTAGAAGTTCCGAAACTTTGGATAGCTACACCAAAAGAATCACCCGTGCATTTAAAATTTGTAAAATTTGATTTAATAAGACTTAAATTAGCCACATTATCATTGTAAATAGCTACACCTCCCTCATCATTAACACTATTGAAAGTGTTCTTTGTGAAAACAGAGTTAGCTATTTCAGAGTTAGATCCTTTGTAATTGGCGATAATTGCACCATCAATTTTATTATTAGCGAAAATACAATTATTCACTTTAAGATTACCACAATTATCAATAACATCGCCCTTGAAATTGATAATCTTTAAATTTATTAAATTCACTGAAACAGGAATATTCTTATTAGCAGAGTCTTTTTTTATCATTTGAAAAAAGTAGGTATATTTGTTTTGTGCATCTATCACCACATTTTTACCTTTACCTCGAAGAGTGATGTTCTTATCAATCCTTAGTTCTATATTATCTTCTCCAGTATAAACACCATTTTCTAAGTAAATAGTGTCACCATTTTTAGCTGTGTCAATAGCTGTTAACAAACCACCAGAAGTAGTAGGACTTATTGTTATGTTAGCAGCACTAACAAAACTTATAGTACTAATAGATAAAATAGCTATTAAAAAAATGGAAAATATTATAAATAGCTTTCTTTTTTTAAAAATTATTTCATTAAAAATATAAATCACCTCTTAAAAAAAAAAAAAAAAAAAAAAA
>WRNS01000109.1 GCA_009776495.1 Methanobrevibacter sp.
AAAAATTATCAAATACGTCCAATAGATATTAAAAATTTAAAAAAATTATCAAATACTTCCAATAAATATTAAAAATTAAAAAAAAATAAAAAAAATTAAAAATATCTAATAGAAAAAAATGAAATTATCTTTTAACTGCTTAAATTAATGAAAAAAATTAAAAAATATCTAATAGAAAAAAAGAAATTAATTGGAGAGTATGTAAAAATATCTAATAGAAAAAAATGATTTAATAGAAAAAAAGTTTGAATCTCTAATCTTAAAAACATTTAAAAGAATGAATGCAAAAATTTATCCTTTAAACATGGATTTTAATCGTTCGACTGTATCAATATCGGCTAATCCCTTATCTTTTCTTATTCTTTTTACTACTGGAAAGCGAAGAGAGTAACCAGCTTCATATTCTGGACTTTTTACAATTTCACTGTAAGCTATTTCGAGGATTATTTTTGGCTCAACATCGATTTTGGTTCCTTTCTCATGAACTTTGTATTTATTCATTAAATCTGTTAAACTAGCTAATGTTTCATCATCTAAACCAGTAGCTACATGAGCTACAGTTTTAAGTTCGTCATCCTCACCTTTAATAGCTACTTTGTACGATCCTATAAAGTTTGTTCTTCTTCCAATACCATAAGTTCCACCAACCACTACAACATCTAAAGATTCAGGTTCTGCCTTAAATTTTTGCATTTTTTTTCCACGAATACCAGGAATATAAGGTTCTTTAGGGTCTTTTATCATTATCCCCTCATGACCTTCAGCTATCGATTTATTAAAAAGGTCTAAAGCGTCATTTCTATTTTCACATGTAACTTTTATCATTTCACTAAGATTGATTTGGTCTAAGGAGGTATCAACAACTTCTTCAAGAGTAGATCTACGAATAGCTAATGGTTCATCTATCATAGATTTTTTAAAATAAAGAAGATCGAATAAAAATAGCTTTAAAGGAACATCTTCTATAGCTTTTTCAATATTATACTTTCGCCGGACTCGTTGAAGCATGTATTGAAATGAAATCGGTTTATTATTTTTTGTAGCTATTATTTCTCCTTCAGCAATGAAATTTTCATTGGGAAAAGACTTTTTAATATATCCAACCATTTCAGGAATAGCTAAACTTACATTTTCAAGGCGCCTTGTAAACAAATTGATTTCATCCTCTTTTTTATGGATTTGAAGGCGAATACCATCATATTTAGTTTCACAAATTGATTCTCCCATTTCACGAACACTATTATCTATTCCCTCAGAAAGTTGAGCTAACATGGGTTTTACAGGTTTTCCAGGAGAAAGATTAAGTTGTCCTAGACCTTCTTCTCCTTTTTCTTTTGCAACTTTAGCTACTAATCCTAAGTCGTTGGTTAGCATATGGGCTCTGTCAAGAATAACCTTATCAACATTAAAAGCAAGAGATATTGCATCACGTATGGTCCCTTCCCCAACACCAATTCTTAACTCTTCTAAAATAGTTCTTGCAATGTATTTTGCTTCTATTCCTGTAGCAGAGGATAAAAGTTCTAAAACAATAGCTATTTTTCTGGATTGAGACTTGTCTCCAGATATTTTAGCTAATTTTCTTAAATTACTGAAAACAAATTCTATTTCAAGAGGTTTTGAGAAAAAAGTTGTTTGTGATCTTTTTTTATAGAGTTCTCTGGCAGCCCCACCAATATCTCCCTGTTCTCGAACCTGATCTTCTACCATACTAAGTGAAACACCAACAACCTCAGCTATTGCTTTCATTAAGAGTTTATCAGCTAAACCTTGTTCTTCTTCACTCCAAGGAGGAAAAACTGTTCCTAATGCCATTAAAACAACTTTAGGTAATGTATCAACATTAACTTTCTTGAAAAATTCTGCAAGTATATCGGTTTTTTCTAATCTTTTAGTAGTTCCAGCTATTGCTTCATAAACAGTGATTAATTCTTGATATTTCATATTATCTTCGTGATTATTATTAATTTATGTTGAAAAATTATATTTATTTGTAGAAAACAAGGTAACTAATATAAAATCTAATAAAATATATTAGACAAAATTGATTTTTTAGACAATATAAGCTATTCTATTGAAAATTTTTTTCAATTTCTATGAAAATTTTTTACTAATATTGAATTAAAGAGCTCTTTCAAACCTATCAGCAGTAACCTTACAAATTGGACATTTTACAGGAGGTTTTTCTCTGCTGCAGAGATAACCACAAACTTTGCAACGATATATTGGATACTTTAGTTTTCCAATAGTTTCCTGTTTAGGAACTTCTTGTTCTTTCTCTAATTTTTTAGCTTCTAATTCTTTTAACCGCCTATCTGGAATTGATGACAACTTTTTCTTGCCTTCCAATACATCAGGAGTCACATACAATGCACAAAAACAAGCCCCAAAATCTTCTAAGTCAGTATCTCTATAATCACAAGGACAAATTAAATCAAGATCCTCTTCTCTGTTTCCTGAAGCTAATCTACAAGGACAAGCTCCATAACCATATCTTTCAATGTTAACTTCAATATTTTCAAGTAACATTTCAACAAATTCTACATCAGAATTCACATTATAACCAGTTTCTTCAGATTCGTTCTTAAATGTTTCATATGCTTCACCCATTGAAAAAACCTCCAAAAATTCAATTAATACAATAATTTAGTATTATTTATTCAGTTTTGATTTAATATTCTCTTCCTCATAACCAATGATTACATCTTCACTATTAATAACTAATGTCGGGAATGAAACAGCCTCATTAAAGCTTTTTAAAAGATCTACAGCTTCTGTTCTATCATCCCCTGAAGTTAAATCTACATAAATAAAATCATATCCTACCTCAAGATCTTCGAGTAACATTCTAACCTGTTTACACCAACCACAAGTACTTAAAGCAAATAAAAGCACGTCACCTTTATCTTCACCATCAACATGTTTTAATTCCATTTTCAGAACCTACCTTTGAAATATTTAATATATAATTAATTATGTTTTTATATTTTTTATATTATTAATTTAGTAAATAATAGCTTATATTTTTTTATTCTATTAATAAAACTGTAAAAAAATATCATAATGAATGAATTTTCCACATAACTTTTAATATAAATCTTTTAATGAATTTATTAAAAATGGTCTTTAGCTATTCTTAGAGCACAGTACTCTCCACACATTGAACACATATCATCATCTTCAAGAGGAGAACTTTCTCTGTATTTCTTACATTTTTCTCTGTCAAATGATAATTCAAATTGTTTTTCCCAATCAAAATTTCGTCGGGCATTGGACATGGCTAATTCATCTTTCCAAGCAGATTCCAATCCTAAAGCAACATCAGCAGCTTGAGCAGCTATTTTAGAAGCAATAACTCCTTCTTTTACATCACTGAGATCGGGTATAGATAAATGTTCTGCAGGTGTTACATAGCATAAAAAGTCTGCTCCATTTTGTGCAGCTATTGCTCCACCAATAGCTGAAGTAATATGATCATAGCCTGGAGCTAAATCCGTGACAATAGGCCCTAAAACATAAAAAGGAGCATTAAAACACAAAGTCTTTTGTATTTGCATATTTGAAGCTATTTGATTCATTGGAAGGTGCCCTGGGCCTTCTACCATGACTTGAACATTCGCTTCTTGTGCTCTTTTAACTAAAGTTCCTAGATTAACTAATTCTTGAATTTGGCTAATATCCGTTCCATCAGATAGACATCCAGGACGAAGACCATCACCTAAGCTTAAAGTTATATCATATTCATTAGCTATTTCTAAAATATAATCATAATTTTCAAATAATGGGTTTTCCTGATTATTGTGAATTATCCATGCAGCTAAAAATGTTCCTCCACGACTTACGATTCCCATGATTCTATCTGAATTTTGTAATTTTTCCACAAGATCTTTGTTTATTCCACAATGTAAGGTCATGAAGTCAATACCTTCTTTTGCTTGANTTTCAATAGCTTTAAAGATATCATCTTCACTCATATCAACNATCGTCTTGTTTTGTTTAGCTACTCCTGCTTGATAAATTGGGACCGTTCCTATTGGAACATTAACACTNTCTATTATTTTTTTTCTAAATTCATTTAACTTAGGACCAGTGCTTAAATCCATAACAGCATCTGCACCATACTCAACAGCTACTCTAGCTTTTTCAAGCTCAAGATTAATATCTTCCCTCTTAGATGATGATCCAATGTTTGCATTGATTTTAGTTCGAAGTTCTTGCCCTATTCCACAGGCTTCAGTCGTACTATTAACATTTTTAGGTATTACTACTTTTCCATTAGCTATTAGATTAATAAGCTTATTAATCTCTATATTTTCATTTTTAGCTACAATCTCAGCTTCTTCAGTAATTTTACCTTTTTTAGCTTCTTTTAATTGTGTCAATTAGATACCTCTTTAAAGTAGCTTAATTTATTCATAGCTATTTAAGATTTTAAAAATTAATAAAAAAAATTAAGTTGAAAAATTAAGTTCAATACAATATTATAAATTTAAACTATTAATCATTTTTATTTAACTTATAGTTTTTAAATAATATGATTGAGCTAAGGATTTTT
>WRNS01000110.1 GCA_009776495.1 Methanobrevibacter sp.
ATGTAAGCAATTTCTTCTAAACAAGCTATATATAAACCTTGTCTTTTTTGAATAGTTTCAATAAAGTTACTTGCTTCTAAAAGACCATCATGAGTCCCTGTATCTAACCAAGCCATTCCTCTACCTAATAATTCAACTTTAAGTTTGTTTTCTCTTAAATACATTTCATTTATTGAAGTTATTTCAAGTTCCCCTCTATGAGATGGTTTAACTTTTTTAGCTATTTCAATAACATTATTATCATAAAAATAAAGACCAGGAACGATATAATTAGATTTTGGATGTTTTGGTTTCTCTTCAATTGACAAAACATTTCCATCATCATCAAATTCCACTACCCCAAATGACTCTGGATTTTTAGTATAATAACCAAAAATAATAGCTCCTTCATCTAATTTAACAGCTCTTTCTAATATTTCAGTAAAACGATGTCCATGAAAAACATTGTCTCCTAAAACCATAGCTACTTTATCATCCCCGATGAATTTTTCACCAATAATAAAAGCTTCAGCTAAACCTTTTGGTTCATTTTGTTTCATATAGCTAAAAGAAACTCCAAGGTCTTTTCCATTTCCAAGAAGATCTTTATACATTCTTAAATCATGAGGAGTGGAAATAATCAATATTTCTTTAATTCCAGCTAACATCAAAACAGATATAGGATAATAAATCATAGGTTTATCATATAAAGGCAATAATTGCTTGGAAATCGCCTTTGTAATTGGATAGAGTCTAGTTCCAGACCCTCCAGCTAATACAATTCCTTTCATTATACAACTCCCTAATTATAAATTATTAAACTTAATTATAAATAATAATAGTATGTATTGATTAGTGTATAAATTTGATTAGAGTTAAATTTGGTTATAGTTAAATTTGGTTTGAGTTAAATTTAACTAGTTTATCAAATCAATTTTAATAAAATGATTAAACAATCATTTAATGCTTTTTTATAGTTCCTTAAAGGTTTTAATCCGGCATTTTCCCATTTTTCATTGTTTAAAACCGAATATTTTGGTCTTTTAGCAGCTCTTGGAAATTCTTCACTAGTTACTGGTTTCAAATCTACATCAATACCGGTTATTTCAAATATATTTTTTGCAAATTCCAACCACGAACAATTCCCTCTGTTAGTTAAATGGTAAACACCAGAATAATCATTTTTAAGTAATTCAAAAATAGCTATAGCTAAATCATACGTATATGTAGGTGAACCTCTCTGATCCTCAACCACTGATATTTCATCATGAGATTTTGATAATTCCAACATAGTTTTAACAAAATTATTCCCATTGATTCCATAAAGCCAAGATGTTCTTAAAATAATATAATTATCACATATATTTTGAATAAATTCTTCTCCTTTAAGTTTTGTTTCCCCATAAATATTAATAGGTTCTGTTTTATCATTTTCAGTATAGGGTCTATCATTTTCACCATTGAAAACATAATCTGTGCTAATGTGAATCAATTTAGAATTAAATTTATCACATGCAATAGCTAAGTTTTTAGCTCCAATTGAATTTACTTTATAAGCTAAATTCGGATTAAATTCACATTCATCAACATTAGTATAAGCAGCGGAGTTTATAATAATGTCTGGTTTATAGGTACTAATTTGACTNTCAATCTGATTTAAGTCTGTAATATCCATTGAAGAAGAGGNNGTANCCANAACTTCATGATTTTTATTTAAAACTCTATTTAAATCTAATCCTAACATTCCACTTGAACCAGTTAGTAAAATTTTCATATTTTATTCCTTTAATAAAAAAAATTCTATTTTAAAAAATTTTTCTGTAATATTTTTATATGTTTTAATTTTTATTTCTTTAAATTATTATAACGAATTTATTAAATTAAGAAATGATCGATATCATTCCTAATCAATATAGTTAATTTTTATTTTGAAAAATTGATTATGATTCATGAAAATTTTTATTTTTGTAAATTATAAATCTTACTAAAAGGAGTATAAACTATTTTTTTTCCAGTATTGTCTTTAAACGAATCTAAATATATCCGTTCTAAGTTAATTTTTGAATTATTTTCCATGATAAAGAAGTTTATTTGATTTACATCTTCATATCTTATCAAAACACATGTTAAAGAAGCATGCTTTAATTCATAAAGTCCATTTTCATCATATGGACCAATAACATTTTGATGAAAATCTGATAAACTAACATCTACCTCAAAATCGAAATTTGAATTAGGAGAGTGTAATCTCGTGATATCATTGTTTTCAACAATTACTTCTCGAGGAATAGCTATTCCAACATCTTGATTTTCTGTTAAAACAATTTTAAGCTCTTCTAACCAGTTAGGTGTCACGATAGTATCACTGCGTAAAATAACTATATCCTGCTTTTGCTTTGAAACTTTTTGAAATACCTCCATGATAATCTTAGAAAATCCTTTATTTTTATCAATTTTTATCCAATCCATATTGTCAGAGAACTTAGATAATTCTTCTAAGCAAATTCTAGTTTTACTTGATGAGCTATAATCACAAATTAAAATATCATACTTAGTAGGAGTATTTTGAGTTATACTATTGATACACATCTTTAAATTATCTAAATTATCATGATGTAAAATTATTAAATTTATTCGCTCTTTAGATAATTTTAATCTATTTTTAAGTCTTTTTCTTTGTGTTATCTCATTTATACCAAATAAAACACGATTTTTACCATTAAAATTAATTTTTAGCTTCCAAGAGGATCTTTTAGCTAATTTATCATGAATTTCACCAGTAGTCTTTAATGAATCTTTTGAAGATGAAATATGCCCTTTACACCTCCCCACGAAATAATGACTTAATATACAAGGAATAGCAACTGGAAACTCTTCTTCACAACATCGGAGTATAAAATCCCAATCTTCAAGTTGTTTTAAAGACTCATCAAAACTACCTACAGTTTCAATCAGAGATTTATCATGGAGGAAAGCTATCATCGAAATGTAATTCCCATGTTCAATTAAGCTCCAATTAAATGGAGAAAATCTAATAAACTTAAATTTATTTCCAATTCTAGATATGTTGTTAAACCCCTTCCATCCTATTTGAGCAGAATACAAGCTTTTTTTACCCGAATCTCTTAATGTATTAACACTTATAATAAGCATGTCTGGATCCCATACATCATCATCGTCAAGATACGCTATTATTGAACCTTTGGAAATAGATAAACCTATATTCCGAGCATGTGAACTACCTGAGTTAGATTCTAATTTATGATAAATTATTTTCTCATTATTAAATTCTTTTATAACCTCATGAGTATTATCCGAACCACCATCATCCACGATTATTAACTCCCAATTTTCATAGCTTTGTGAAATAACCGATATAATTGAATCCATAATTGTTTTAGCTCTATTATGTGTTGGCATTATTATTGAAACGAGTTCGTTTTGTGGTCTATTCTGATATTTATCAAATAAAACTTTTTTTTGTTTTTCCATCAAAGTTACTATATACATATCATTTTTATTCAAATTAGTCTTTATTACTATCTTTCTAAGAGTACTTAACCTAATATAAGAGTTGAAATCCATGTTTTTCTCAGTTAAATCCTTATCAAAATAAGAATCTAGATAAATAGATGCGTTTACTTTAGAAAGTACAGGTGATGATGTGTATCTATATTTATACTTATCAGGTAAAAAAGATAAAACTTTTTTATCCAAATTAAAATCAGCACTAGGACTTATGAGTTCAAATCTCCCAGTTTCAATATAATCTTTTAAAGGATTTATATCGTTAAAAAGATTTAATTCATTTAAAAGATTCGAGTTCAAATCCATATTTCGGTTTTTTTGAAGATAATGTTCAGTTGAGAAAAGTGGATGTGGATTTAAACATTCTTTAACTCCCTCTTCAATGAAATGTAAAAAAGGGTCATTATTCTTTAAATCTGGATTATTCCTTAAATACCACTTATTATCGAAAAGAGGGTTTGGGTTAAGATTATTTTTTACACCTTTCTTTAAATAATGAATTATTGGATGTTCCTTTCCACATTTATAATTATCCTTATACCATTCTTTATCAAATAAATCAGACTTAGCTATTAAATAATGTTTCCTTTTAATTTCAGAATTATTTTTTGTTTGTTTCTTAGTAACTCTATTTTCTTTAAATCCATAGACTGAATAATGTATCAATGGATTTAATCCACTTTTTTGAGCATCCACGTATCTTTTAAAATAATATTTCCCATTAAAAGAAGATGATGGATTTTTATCATTTTTAAATCCTTTAAACAAATAATGAAGAAGTGGGTCTATATCCACCTTTGAATCTTGTCGATTTTCCTTTAAATAATATTTAATATCAAATAAACCATTATGTTTAATAATTTTGTATCCTTTTGAATCAATATAGGTTTTTTTTAAATTGATATTATTTTTAATAAGGATATATAATAAAGGTAGCCTAGAAATCAATCGTTTTATATATAACCTATAAAAATTCAAAAAATAATTAATTTTCATTTATTTATTCCTTCAAGATTTCCAACAGTTAAATATTATTTATAAATA
>WRNS01000111.1 GCA_009776495.1 Methanobrevibacter sp.
AAAAAAAAAAAAAAAAAAAAAAAAATGAATTTTAAAGAAATAAAAAAAAAAAAGGTAAAATAACTAAATTTAGGTATCGTGAAATAAAATAAGTAATAAACTAATATATAGCTATTTTAATCAATGATAATTATTCATGTTCAAATCTACGTCTATCATTTAGTTCTTGTCTTTTACCAGCGTTCCATCCTCCAGAGGATGATTTCGCCCTTCCAACTTGTTGAACATATCCTGTGATTCTATCATACCACTCAACATCATCATATTCACCACAAGTTGGACAATTATCATTCAATCCTCTCATAAGAGTTTTACACTTGATACAAAAACTAAAAGCAGAACTATAAGCCCAGAATCCAATATCTGACTTTTTAACTATTTTATCAGTTAAGCTCATTAAAGAGTCAGGATCAGAATAAGATTCACCCATGAAACCATGGAATATATGTCCTCCAGGAGTTAAGCTATGGTACTGCTCTTCAATTCGAATTCTATCAATAAAAGAAGCAGTAGAGTTTACAGGTACATGTGATGAATTAGTATAATAATTAGCTCCTTTTTCACCTTGTAAAATAGCTTTATCTGAGAATTGATCCCTATCTAAAGTAGCAAATCTGTAAGCTGTTGATTCAGCTGGTGTTTGTAAAACAGACCATCTGTATCCTGTATCGTTCTTTAATTCAGCTACTCTATTGTTCATATGCTCTAAAACCTTTATACCAAATTTATTTGACTGGTGATCCTCGATTCCATTGCCGAATAATGAGGTTAACATTTCATTTAACCCAACAAAACCGAACGATAGGGTTGAATTGTCTATTCTGTAATACTTATCATCTTCAACTTCTTGATCAAGGAAAGGTAGTAAGCTATAATCATTTAAACATTTTAATCCTTGCTCTCTTCTAATGAGCAAAGTTTCAATAGCTAAGTCCATATAAGAATCTAAATATTCAAATACATCTGACTCATCCTTTGATTGGTAAGCTATTCTTGGGAAATTTAAAGTTACAAATGCAAGATTTCCTGTTCTTAAACAGTCATTATCCCAATCCCCAGTCCAATCATTTTGTAAACATGTTCTACATCCCATATAATTAGCCATATCTTTTCTATAGCTAGGTAACATGTTGACGAAATAGGAAGAACCATATTTAGCTGAAAGTTCATGGACTCTTCTTATATCCTCTTCATATTCTTCTTTTAAACTTTCTTTTCTAAGAGTATAGGTCGTGTTAGGGAATAAGTGTGGTTTACCATCTGCATCTCCATCAAGTAAAGTTTCAGTGAATGCTCTTTGTAATAATCTAACTTCCTCTTCATAATCTCCATAAGTACCTGCAGGAAGTCCTTTTGGACCATAAGCTATTTCTTGCTCTAAGAATTTAGGAACACCAAACTCTAAGCCCATNCTTGTAAATGGNACCTGA
The DNA here is from genome assembly GCA_009776495.1 of Methanobrevibacter sp. GTDB lineage: Archaea > Methanobacteriota > Methanobacteria > Methanobacteriales > Methanobacteriaceae > Methanorudis. The sequence continues at coordinate 1,431 of WRNS01000111.1, forward strand.
GAACCTCTTGCTGCATAAGCCATGTTAAGGTTGTATATTAACATTTGAACGGCTTGTTTAATTTTTGAGTATGNAAGTCCNCGAGCAAAGGGTGCAACAAAAACATTCCAAAGAGACATTCCTTGTCCTCCAGACATATTTTGTTGTGCAGCAAGCATTATTTCCCCAGTATGATTCATCAAAGTCTCAATATGATTNGGAGGTCCAGCTACAGATGTATGATCACCTGTACCATCTACTTTAAGACCATANTTAATAAATGTTCTTAAATCATGTTGCATACAATTTAAAGGTCTGCCAGCGAAAAATTCCAAATCATGAATATGAATATCCCCTGACATATGAGCATCAGCTAAGTTTGCAGGTAAGACATGTAAAAGAGCATATTGTTTTAATGCTTCATCTGCAACGTATTTGTGAACGCTTTCAGGATTATGAATCATGTTAGCATTATCACGAGAACCATTTTCAATTAAAGAAGTTATATTGTAAACAGGAATACCAAGCCTTGTATATTTGCTCCTTAAATCTTCTAAGCCATGTTCAACTAACTTAGTNTTTACTATCTCACGTATCATTGGAGCGGTTAAATATTCTACATTAAGCTTTTTTAGTTCCTTCCACACNTTAGAAGCTATTTCAAAAGCGGTTTCCTGAGATGATCCAGTTTCTTCTACCAAAGTACTAGCTATTTTTGATAAATCAAAAGGTTCTATTTTATCTCTCGAAGTTCTAACTTTTAATGTGGTTGTAGCCAAATATTTATTAGCTACTTCTTCATCTAAATCAGCTAATTCCTCATAAACTATTTTTTTGATTTCTTTAGTTGTTATTCCATCATAAACCAATGTGGCAACCTTAGAAATAATCTTATCGCATTCAAAATAAGGAGTTTCAACTAAAATTAATGATTTTATCAATTTTTCATAGTTAAATCTTTCCATGATTCCGTTTTTTTTCTTAACAGAAACTTCCTTATCTGTGAATATGTTATCTACAATTTCTGATTTATTTTGCATTAAAAAAACTCCGAAAAAATAATTAGTTTTCTTCCTGTTAACTAATAAAAATTTCACCCATATAACATTTGTTTTAATATTTAACTAGTTAGTTTATTCGATAAAATGTTTATTATTTAAATTAAGGTTTTAACCCTCTTTTAAGTTATTAAAATTTTTATTAAAGTGAATGAGTATATCTTCTATAAGATTGAACCTTCATTTTAATATATGAAAATTTTTTATAAAAATTTAGGAAATAATGATTATCATAACAAGTATGAATCAAAAAATAAATAAAAAGTTATAAAAAATATTTAGATTTATTTTGTTTATAATAATATATAAAATTTACTATCAATAGTTCCTACCTCATTATATCAATTTAAAATCAAAATTATCTGAAATAATAGATATGGAATTATTTAAAAGTATTATTTTTATCATATAAATAGAATTAAACATTGTTGTATTATTTATGCTTTCTATATAAATTAAAAATGATAATGTATAAATATATTGCCAAGATGTGTAACTTTAGTTATTATAGCTTAAATTTATTAAACAATAAAAGGGCTAAAAATTTATTATTAATAATAAGTAGTTAATTGCATTAATATAATATAAATTATTCTTTAATGAGAAATAATAACTATTCAAGATGCTAAATAATGATAATTCCCTAAAAAAATAAATATTAGCTATCATAGGAAGATATCTAATGAACTCTGTTTCGATTTATCACTTTCAAACAAGGAATCTATGCCAAATTCTTGTATTTCTAACCTTTGAGTTAAATATGGGCTAATGGGATAACGGCTTACTAAATCTTTGGATATTTCCAAATATTTAACTACCGATCCTTTTGAAACACTTAACACAAGATTTTCTCCACACTTACATTTACCAGTGAGGGGTATTCTTCTATATTTAGAATTACACTTTGTGCATCTTACTTTCTGTTTAGAAAAAGCTCTTGAATTACCCATTATATCAGGTAAAAAATGGGAAGATAATATTCCTTCCACAACTCCTCTTTGATCAACAGCTCTAATCTTTTCAGCTAATGATATTTGAGATTCAACTTTCTCTTTCATAGAAGGTAATGTTTTATACAGACATATATTCGGCCCTGCATGAATATTGCTTGTATTGTGAGAAAACATTAAATTTTCATATTGTTCTGCAGTACCCAGATGCATGGAAACATTATCAATTAAATTTAAAATTTCACTAGGTTTTAAGTTCTCTTGGGTTTTATTAAAAAATTCTAAGGAAAAATTTTCTAAAACATCAATATTATGGGATTCATCATCAATTTCTTCTGGATCGATTCTTGAAGATAAAACTAAAGGTGCATCCATACTACCTCCACGAGTACTAGGCAAATATGATTTTGAAAAATTGATTAACGCGTCCATTAGTAACATTACAGAATCTTCATCACTATCACAATTTCTTCGTTTAGCTGAATGGAAATATGGATGAGCATAACAAGCTAATGCATTTGTAAAACCTACAATCCTACCAAGTACTCCAGCAGAAGTGTGTGGAGCTAGTCCAACTATTAAATGGCCGATTAAATCCTCTTTTTTTCTAATATTATAAAACTTGTCCATTGAATAGAATTTATCCAATAAATCATCCATAAAATTAGCTACATTAACTAAGTATTCACCACACTTGTTAGATACTACAACATCTTGAACTTTTAGCTCTATAATTTGATCATTACTTTTAATTTCCTCCCCATAGGCATCTTTTTCATAACCCATAGATTTAAGTTTATCAATGGATACACCGATTTCATGAGGAGTAAAGTGTGTTAAAGGTAGGTCAGTAGAATCATGCCTTATTGTAGCATCTTTAAAAACATAGACATCATTTTTAGCTCGTAATATTCCTTTTTCCAATGGCTCTGGAAGTTTAGATTCTGAAATCATGCCTACAACCCCTTTAACTTCTTCAACACGTCGAACACCTACCTTATCAGAAGCCTTCCTTAAAAGTCTGGACAAATTAATATTCTTTCTTTTAGGATTGCCAACTTCTGTAGGTGCTCCACATTGAGGACACAAAGATTGAAAAGAACTTATTTGACACTGGCTACATTTTCTTCGTGC
>WRNS01000112.1 GCA_009776495.1 Methanobrevibacter sp.
AATAATAAAGAATAATATAAGAAATGGTATAAAGGAAAAATAATAATAAAAAATAATATAAAAAATGATATAAGGAAAAATAATAATAAAAAATAATATAAAAAATGATATAAGGAATATATAATGAAGAATAACACGAATAATAATTTATTTTATCTTAAATATTAATTCTCGAAGTTTATGGGAGATAAACAAAGAAGTTTAAGAGATAAACAAAGAAGTTTAGGAGATAAATAAAATGAAAAAAGAAAACAAAGGAAAAAATGGAAAAGGAAAGAACAGTGGATTTAAAAAAAATCATTTGTTTCTAATAGCTATTGTGATTTTATTGATTGGACTTGTAGGAGCTGGGGTTATTGGTCATATAATATCAAAAAACAGTGCAGGAAATGATAAACTATCTTCTTCAAATATTAACATGACAGTGAATAATGAAGATGTTCCTAAAGAAGGGTATGCTCTTATAACAATATATGGATTAAATTGTTACGTTAAAACAGAATATACAAATTTCATACATGTGACTGATGATACATATTACGATGGATTGGAGGGGTATGAAGAGTTAACAAAAGGAAAATCCGTAGATTTTGTTGATTATAGTGATTTCGCTCAATTTTTCACAAGAGATGGTAAGTTTAGAATAGAAGTCTCTAAATCCCTTGAACCAAGAGGTTTAATGAATTATAATGATAAAACAGATACAAGTAAAAATATAACTGTCAAGGGGAATAAAGTTAGTATAATAACTATTAAAAAGTTTAGTAGTCAATCTGTAACTGACAAAGAATTTACTTTTGCTTTTTTTAAAGTGAAAGATAAATATGTTGAATTAGGATGGGCTGGAAATACAGTAGATATGTATGTGATAGAAAGTTTTTTTGAATTGAACTAAAATTCAATCTTTAATATGGATAATTTTAAACAGGTGAAAACATGCCAATATCCGAGAGGGACAATGATGAAACAAAGAAAAAAGATAAGGGTGGTTATAACAGAAGTAAAATATTTGCCATAATTATGATATTGTTTGTTATAGGAATAGCTAGTGGAGCTATAATTTATACCTTCACAAACCCCGTAAATCCAGTAGCTAATCCTACACATATAAATAATAATACAACAACAGAAAATATCACTCCAAAAGAAGGATACTCTTTAATAAGCTTAGGAGGATTGAATTTTTTTGTTAAAAATGATTGTGGGGAAAAATTCAAAAATGGAGATTACTTCGATAGCTATTTAGGTGGAAAAAATTACCACACAGATTACGAACACCAGGCACCTTGGGAAAAAGGACCTATTAACAACAGCCAAATAGTTACTACAAAGGAAACAAATGGTTCATACGAATCATTTTGGTTGGAAATATCAAATATTGGAGATAGTAGTATAGTTGATAATCTTTATTACAACAATGATGAAATACGACAAGATGTTAGTTTAGAAATAATGGAAATTGATGGAAGAAATGTTACAATATTACACACCAGTGAGAATTTTTCATCACAAAGTATTGGCCCTAATGCCACAATAGTTTGTTTTGAACACGGTGAAAAGCTAATATTTATGATGTGGGAAGGATGCCCAGTAGATATGTATATTGTTGAAAGTTTCTTTAAATTGAATTAAAAAAATGTTCATATAAATTTTAATAACAAAAAACCCCTACAACAAAACAAACAAAAATCAACAAATAAAGGGGGGAAAAATCAAAGATTTTTAATTATATCAAATTCAATGATTTAACTATTTAAACAGGCTGTTACCATGAGAATCCATAGCTACAATCAATGGTCCGAAATTAGCTACTTCCAACTCCCAAATAGCTTCTGGGATTCCTAAATCAAGCCAATGAACATTATTTATTTCTTTTATTGAATCAACATATAATGCAGCACATCCGCCAACAGCTGCTAAATAAACTGCACCCTCTTTTTTTAAAGCATGGGAAACTGTATCATCCATTCCACCCTTACCAATAATTATTTTTGTTCCCAATCTAATTATATCTGGTGCGTATGGATTCATTCTCATACTTGTTGTAGGGCCAATAGCTACCATACTAAATTTTGAATGGTTAGAATCAGAGCTCTTATTTTCATTTTCTTTTATAATAGGGCCTGCATGAAAAATAGCTGCTCCATCAAGATTACAAGGAGTTCCTTTTTCAATTATTCTTTTGTGAGCTTGATCCCTTGCTGTTAAAATAATTCCTGAAATATTAACAATATCTCCTACCTTCAATTCTTTTACTTCTTTTGATGAAACAGGAGTAGTAATTTTTTTCATAATCTCACCTAATAAACTAATAATTATTATAAATATCTTAGTAATTAAAACTAACATCAAAATATATGAAATAATTTTATATTATTTAACATTAAATAATCATATACAAATTAAGATTAAAAAAAGAAAAAATTTAAAATCAATAGTTACAATAAGATTATTTTTAATGATTAATAATTTATTTATAATGAAAATAATTTATTTTTAATGATTAATAATAATGATAATGATAATAATTATAATTAATAAATATCTTGATTTAAGCTTTAATAATTTTTTCATAATAATCTATTCATAAACAATAATTATCAATAATAAATATTAATTTGGCGTTTAAAGGAGTTAAACATGTCAAGTATGAGTAATGTAGCAGGATTATCCAAGTATATAAGAACATTTCCTAAAACTAGAACCTTAATATTTAGTATAATCTTTATCAGCTTTATAGCTGGAGCATTAATATTTTTAATTCATTCCATGGCTGACCTTACAATTATAGAAGAAATATTATATGGAGGTGCTTTTGGCTTTGGAGTGTTTGGAATTAGTTCAATTATGAGTGGAGCTATTTCACAACAGTGGATTAGTTCAATGAAAGGAATGAATTTGAAAATGAAGCATTCTATGCTTTTATCACTAATTTCAATGATAATTCTTATTTTAATCGCAATTATTGGATCAATAATTTCTGCAATATTTAACATGGATTTATTAATAAATTCCATCTTATTTGGCTGTGTCTTGATTTTTGCCTTTACTATATTCGTTTTATGGAGTACTTCCAAGTTAGGATTTGTTAAATCATCGTTTATATCTTTTTTCCAGCCTATGATAGTCTTAGCTATGTACATTGTAACATTTGTCCTTGGTAACGTTGACAGTATCCTTAATTTTGGAATAGTACCCTTACTTATAAAGATTGTAGTAGCTGGTGTAATATTACTTTTAGCTGTATACTCATTTATCAAAGTTATTGAATCCCCAATGCAAAAAAACTTAGGTATTGGACTTTTAGACCTTGTAAGTGTGTTTATTTCCCATCTCAATGAAGGAACCGATTCTCTTGAATCAGTGTTTGAAGAAATTGGAGAACCTATTGACACCCTCGTAGGGATTTTAAGTTTTAAAACAAAAGATGGTATTAAAGCACTATTTTTAAGTCCATGTGTTCATCCAGGACCAATTGGAAGTGCTGGAGGATCAAATATGCCAACAATTTTGGGAAATAGTTTCGATCACTTTACAATGGTTGCTCATGGTCCATCCACTCATGACTTTAATCCTGTTTCAACCAATGAACTGAAAAAAATAGAATCTTCTGTAAAGGAAGGGCTTCAAAACATGAATTATAGTGAAAAAGCAAGTAAATTTGTAAGATATTCAAAAGAGAATGCAAATATTGGAGTTCAATTTTTTAATGATGATTTGGTACTTTTATGTACTTTTGCACCTTATGGAAGTGATGACATTGAATTTGGTGTTGGTCTATCAATCATGAGTCAAAGTAAAAGTCATTGTAACGTGAAAAATAGTGTTGTAGTAGATTGCCATAACTCATTTAATGAGGAAAAAGGTAGAGTACTTCCTGGAAATCCCGAAGTTTTCCAGCTAATGGATACTGTAGAGGAAATTGAATGTTTAAAACAGAGTAATGGGATAAAAGTAGGATGTAGTGAAAAAACATCATTGAAAAATTTAGATAAAAATCATGGTATTGGAGACAGTGGAATAAAAGTAATGATAATTGAGGTTGATGGTCAAAAAACTGCATACATCCTTTTAGATTCAAATAATATGAAAAATGGATTTCGAGAAAGAATATTTGAAGAAATAGAGGATTTAGCTATTGATGAACTAGAAGTTATGACAACCGACACTCATTCAGTAAATACCTTATCAAATGGATACAACCCAGTTGGTACCTCCAAGCAGGAAGAAATAATCAAACTTATACGAGAACTTATTAATGAAGCTATTGATGATATGGAAGATGTGAAAGCTGGAGTTTTTGTAAATAGAATCAAAGGACTAAAAACATTTGGACCAAATAACTCTACAGAATTAATCTCTACTATTAGCTCAGTAGTAGCTGTGAGTAAAATAATGGCTCCAATAATTTTTATTTTAGCTATTTTATTTGCTTTTATTTGGATATTTTATTATCCAGTGATTTAAAAAAAAAAGCTAATAAATCAGTTAAAAAAAAAAAAAAAAAAACTTAAAGAAAGATTGTTGATTAGTGATTTACTTACAATC
>WRNS01000113.1 GCA_009776495.1 Methanobrevibacter sp.
TGGACGGATACTCTCACAGTGCCATCAGCATTTAAATGTTTTATTCCTGGAATAGCACAGTGAAAACCACTTCGAACACAAATATTTCCAGTTTCATCCAGGATTTTAGCTACATCATATGGATTCACTCCACCAACATTAAAAGATACAATACTATGCGTTTTTTTTGGCTTACCATATAATATCAATCCTTCAATGTTTGATAATTTATCCCAAATCTTTTTTGTTAAATATGAGCAATGTTTTTCGATATTTTCCACTTTTATTTTATTAATATAATCGATTGCAGCTCCTAATCCTATGATTCCACTTATATTTTGAGTTCCACCTTCAAATCGTTGTGGAATATTCTCTAAAGTGAAATACTCTCCATTAACATTAGTAATGGTTCCTCCACCAAGATTAGTTGGGTTTAGTTCATTAGCTATATCTTCTTTTAAAAATAAAAATCCAGTTCCTACAGGGCCTAATAATCCTTTATGCCCAGGAAATGCCATAAAATCAGCGTTAATTTTTTTAACATCAATTTTCACATGACCTAAAGATTGAGCTCCATCTACTAAAAATAAACTATTATTTTCATGAGCTACTTTTCCAATAGCTTCAACATCCTGAATAGAACCAATTGAATTTGAAATATGGGTAATAGCCACTAATTTTGTCCGATCATCGATATTTTCCTCAATATCAGATTTTTCAATTATTCCATCAGAATTTGCTTGGACGATATTAACTTCCACACCTTTACGTTTCAAATTCAGCCAAGGAATGAGATTTGAATGATGTTCCATGTTTGAAATCCATATATTATCGCCTTTTTCAAAATTTAAACCATTAGCTACGGTGTTTATAGCTTCGGTTGTGTTTTTTGTAAAGATGATTTCATTTTCCTCAGCGTTAATAAAATTAGCTATTTTTTCTCTGGTTTTTTCTATTTTATTTCCAGATTTAATAGCTATTCTATAAGCACCTCGACCAATATTGGAATTATATTTCAGATAATAATCATCCATAGCTTCTACTACTTGTTTTGGAGTAAGACTTGTACTTGCCGAGTCTAAGTAAATTAATTCTTTCAAAATTGGAAAATCCGAACGTACTTGTTCCACACTTTTCATAAGTCTTTTTTCCTATTTTATTCTATTAAAAAAAAATTTAAATTATTTAGTCAAAAAATAATAGTTTAACTTTTTATTTTTTTAGCAATGGCTTCAGCCATTTCCATGGTTGAGGAAGTTCCACCTAAATCTTTAGTAAGATATTTTTGCTCTGTTAAAACTTCTAAAATAGCTTCATCTAAAATATCCGCATATTCTTTTTCTCCAAGATAGTTTAACATCATTACTGCAGATAAAAGCATAGCTGTGGGATTAGCTAATCCTTTCCCAGCTAAATATGGGGCAGAACCATGAATTGGTTCGAATAATCCTCCTTTCTCACCAATGTTTGCTGAAGGTATTAAACCAAGACTTCCAACGAGTCCAGCTCCTTCATCTGATAAAATATCGCCAAATAAATTAGTGGTCACGATTACATCAAAGGTTTGAGGTTTTGTTAAAAAATACATAGCAGTTGCATCTACATAAAAGTCTTCTGCTTCAATCCCGTATTTTTCATACTCTTTAGCTACTTCATAAAAAACTTCTTTAAATAAACCATCAGTTTTCTTTAAAACATTAGCTTTGTGAACTCCAGTAACCTTTTTTCTATTGTTATCTTTCGCATATTCAAAAGCATATTTACAGATTCTTTCAGAGGCAGCTCTTGTTATAACACGTTTAGCTATTGCTCCCTCATCAGTATACTTTTCCTGACCAATGTAGAGTCCTTCAGTATTTTCCCTAACAATCATGAAATCTAGATTATCAAACAATGCATTGGTTCCAGGCAGTGTTTTCACAGGACGAAGATTTGCAAAAAAATCCATTTCTTGGCGTAGTCGAATAATAACATCTGCTGCAGTCTCACCTGCAGCTCCAAATAAACATGCATCAGAATTTTTTACCAAATCTATTGTTTCTTGTGCAAGAGGCTCACCATGAATTTCAGCGTATTCATCTCCTGCATCTGCAAAATTATATTCAAAATTTAAGTTCAAACGGTTTAAAACATGTAAGGTAGCTTCCATAACTTCTTTTCCAATCCCATCTCCAGGAATAACTGCTATTTTGTACATAAAACCACTATAATTTTTTTAATAATCTATTAAGTTAATATTTAATTTTTTTATTCAAAATATTTTAAAAATTAAGATTTTNATAAGTTTTTTTTTATTTAAATATTATTATTTCAATATTTTCTTTAAATAATATTTTCTTTAAAAAATATTTTTTTATAAGATATTTTTTTTAAAATTTCAACAATATAAATTGTAATATTGACTTCAAAATTTCTTAGAATTAACCTTTTTCTTTAAGATATGGTATTAATCCACCTTTTTTTTGAATTTCCAGCATAAATGGTGGTAATTTTTTAAATTTATATTCTTCTCCAGATTCTGAAATAATTTTTCCATTTTCCATGTCAATTTCTATCTTTTCACCTTCTTCTAGAGTTTTACTTATCCCAGGAGCTTCAAGAAGAGGCATACCAACATTTGTAGCATTTCTGTAAAATATTCTTGCAAAAGATTCGGCTATTATTGTCCCAATACCTGCTCCTTTAAGAGCAAGAGGGGCATGTTCTCTAGAAGATCCACAGCCAAAATTCTTTCCAGCCACAATTATATCTCCATTTGAAACTTTTTCATTAAAATCAGGATCTATACCTTCCATACAATGCTTAGCTAATTTATCCATGTCAGTTACAACAAGATATCTTCCAGGGATGATGATGTCGGTATCAATATCATCTCCAAATTTCCAAACTTTTCCTTTCATTATAAAAACTCCTAAAAAGCATAATAAAATAAAACATAGCTATTGAGGCAAAACAATTCTCCCTTCAATAGCCGAAGCGGCAGCTACAGCTGCAGATGACAAATAAACTTCTCCCTCTGGACTACCTTGTCTTCCTTTGAAATTTCTATTTGAGGTTGAAAGACTTACCTCACCAGGTCCAATGAGCCCAATATGACCACCAAGACATGGTCCACAACAAGGATTACAAACCAATGCGCCTGCATCTATGAAAATATTTATAAGTCCTTCATTTAATGATTTAGTGTACACTTCTTTTGATGCTGGAATAACAAGCATTCTAACACCATTAGCTATTTTTTTCCCCTTTAATATTTCGGCCGCTTCCCTCATATCACTTATTCTTCCATTGGTGCAAGAACCTAAAAAGACCTGATCAATTTCTGCATCTACTTCTGCAGCTGGTTTTACATTATCTACATTATGAGGACAAGCTACTTGAGGTTCTAAATCACTAACATCAATAGCTATTGTTTCAAGGGACGGAGCATCTGAATCTGTTTTAAAAACATTATAAGCTTTAGATGATCGATTTTTAATGTAATTCAATGTTTTTTCATCTACTTCCACAAGTCCAGTTTTTCCCCCCATTTCTATGGCCATATTACACAGTACCATTCTATCTGAAACTGACATATTAGCTACAGTGTCTCCTGTAAATTCGCATGCTTTGTAAGTAGCTCCATCAGCCCCAGTTTGACCTATAATGTTTAATATAACATCTTTTGCATAAACATTCTTATTTAAATTTCCTTCTATATTAAATTGTATTGTTTCAGGAACTTTAAACCATAATTGCCCGGTTGAAAAGACCATGGCCATATCAGTTGATCCAATTCCAGTTGCAAAAGCTCCTAATGCACCATGTGTACATGTGTGTGAATCTGATCCAACGATAACTTCTCCTGGAACAACATGTCCTAATTCTGGAAGGATTTGATGGCAAACACCTTGATTTACATCGTAAAAGTTTTCAATTCCTTGTTCAGCTACAAATTTTCTCATAATAATATGGTTGTTAGCTGCATCTAAAGAGTCTGCAGGAACTTGATGATCAAAGGGTATAACAATTTTACTAGAGTCCCATACTTTTTTTGTTCCAATTTTATTAAATGATTCGATTGATAAAGGACCAGTTAGATCATGAGTCATAGCTACGTCAATATTAGCCATAACAATTTCACCAGCTTCTACTTTTTCTTTATTTGAAGCTTTAGCCAATATTTTCTCAGACATTGTCATAGACATAATTTTTTATTCTCCAGTAATTTTTTTAATTTATTTTGCATATTTTCTAAGTCATTATTATATCAATTGAATTATAAGTATTTTTTAAGTTTAATAAATAATGAATTAAAACTTTTTTTAAAGAATTGATTAATATTCTTCTTTAAATTGTTGTTTTTTTTTTAATTTTTCTTAAAGAATTAATTAATATCTTCTTAGCTTATTATTATTTTAAATTTAATATTTTTATTTAAAATTTAATTTTTAGTTAAAAAATAGTTTTTTTTGAAAAAATTATTTAAATATTAAGATTTTAATGAAGTAGATTTTTTTTTTTTTTTTTTTTT
>WRNS01000114.1 GCA_009776495.1 Methanobrevibacter sp.
ATAATTAATAATTTTTTAAAAGAAAAACTTATTTTATTCCTATTAAATTATTAAAGAAAATTTTATTTATTAGATGTAATGAATTGATTAATAAGATTCAATGAAGATTTTTAATAAATATAAAGTTAATTGGTGCTAAAATGAAAGCCGTTATACCTGCTGCAGGTCTTGGAACAAGATTTTTACCAGCAACAAAAGCCCAACCAAAAGAAATGTTGCCTGTTTTTGATAAACCTACCATTCAATATGTTATTGAAGAAGCAGTAGCTTCTGGTATAGATGACATATTAATTATTACTGGTAAGGGCAAAAGATCAATTGAAGATCACTTTGATAGATCTTTTGAATTGGAATATAGTTTACAAGAGAATGGAAAAGAAGATGACTTGAAAAAAGTCAAAGAGATATCTGATTTAGCTAATATTTATTATGTAAGACAAAAAAAGCAAAAAGGTCTTGGAGATGCCGTTTATTGTGCAAAAAAACATGTTGGTGATGAACCTTTTGCAATAATGTTAGGAGATACAATAACAAAAGCTAATGTTCCTTGTATCAAACAATTAATCGATGTTTACAATAAGTATGATTCCTCTGCAATAGCTGTTGAAGCAGTGCCTTGTGAGAAAGTTGAAAGATATGGGATTATTAAAGGAAAAGAAATTGAAAATAATATTTATAAAATTGAACAATTGGTTGAAAAACCATCTGTTGATGAAGCACCTTCTAATTTAGCTATTATGGGAAGATATTTTTTGGAAGCTGAAATTTTTGATCATATATCAGATACAGAACCTGGTTTTGGAGGAGAAATCCAATTAACTGACGCTTTGGCAAAATTAAACAACATTTATGGTCAAGTCTTTCACGGGAAAAATTATGATATTGGTAATAGAATTGAATGGCTAAAAACTTCCATTGAATTTGCTATGGACGATGAAGAAGCTAAAAGTGATCTATTAAAATATTTAAGTGATATTTTAGAAAAACATGTGTAATAATATAAAATGACTTTTCATGAATTTATTCCAATATTTGTATATTAATTTATAATATTATCAAAAATATTCGTTGTTTTTAAAAAATAAAACAAAATATTTGAATTCTTTAATTATTTGAATTCTTTAATGAAAAATTCATTTTTTAGAATCAATAAATAGCTATAAATGGGTTAATCAATGGTTAAAAAAGATAAAATTATATGGGAAAAATCAAAAACTAAAGATTATATTAGTAAAGCAACTACGGTTTTAAAAGAAAAAAACAGTTGCGAAGAAATTGAATCATTGACAGAAGAGCTAAAAAAATCTAATGAAACGTTAAAAATACTCAAACTTGAACAACAACAATGTGAAAAAAAGATATCTCATTTTATAGATGAAAAAAATGAATTATTAGATAAAATTCATCAATATGAGCTCATGAAATTAGATTTAAAACTCAAAAAATATACTGACATGGAAGAAAAGCTTCAAAAAGGAGAACATAGAATCAGTATTAGCAAAAAACTTCTAGATGAATCTAGAGATGAAATAAAATTACTGAAAAATATTATTAATGACTATGAAAATATTAAATTTCTTGATTTCATTAGAAACAAAAAACCAGATAGTGTAGGAGTATATAAGGATAAATTCGGTGATTAATAATATTTAAAATTTTTTATTATTTTTTATATTTTCTTTAAGATAAAATTATTTATTTTAAAACATCCTTTTTTCTTAATTAGTTTATTTCAAACAGATTAAGATAATTAAAAAAATATTTATTTTATTAAATAAAATTTTAAAGGAAAATTAATATTATCCACTTTAATCTGAATTAAATTAATAAGGAGCATATAAATGGAAACAAAAAGAATTTTAGTTACTGGTGGTGCAGGATTTATTGGAACTAATCTTGTAAATGAACTTAAAAAAAGAGGTCATGAAGTTTTAGCTGTTGATTTATTACATAATGAAAGGGAGAATTATGTAAGAGCTGATGTTAGATATTATCGGCAGATAGAAAGAGTTTTTGAAGAAAATGACGATTTTGATTTTGTATATCACTTAGCTGCAGAATATGGGCGATGGAATGGTGAAGGATATTATGAAAACTTATGGGAAACAAATGTTATAGGTACAAAACACATGATACGTTTACAAGAGAAATTAGGATATAAGATGATATTTTTCTCATCAGCCGAAGTTTATGGAGATTATGAAGGGGAAATGAGTGAAGATGTAATGATAAATAACCCTATTAAAGATACATATCAAATGAATGATTATGCTATTACTAAATGGGCTGGTGAGCTAATGTGTATGAATTCAGCTACCATGTTTAATACAGAAACTGTTAGAGTCAGACCAGTGAATTGTTATGGACCGCATGAAGAATATTCCCCTTATAAAGGATTCATACCAATATTTATCTATAAATCTCTTCATAATCAACCTTATGATGTATATATGGGGCATAAACGTATCATTGATTATGTAGAAGACACAGCCAATACATTTGCAAATATAGTAGATAACTTTATTCCTGGTGAGGCTTATAATATCGGAAGCAAACAAGAATGGGAAAAAGAGATTAAAGAATACTCTGATATTGTCTTAGATGCTGTGGGCTGTGATGATTCACTTGTTACTTATCATGAATCGGAGGATTTCACAACAAAAGTAAAAACAATTGATTTTTCAAAAGCTATTCGCGATTTAAAGCACGACCCTAAAGTTTCTCCAGAGGAAGGAATAAAAAAAACAGTTAAATGGATGAAAAAATTTTACAATATTGAATAAATAAAAATAAGATTCTTTATGGATGAAAAACTTTTACAATATCGAATAAATAAAAATAAGTTTTTTAAAATAAATTAACATGCTAAGGAAGATATGATGGTAAAATCAGTAGCTATTATTCCAGCGTATAACGAAGAAATAGCTATAGGAAGTGTTGTACTTAGAACTTTACAGTATGTGGATAGAGTTATTGTTATAGATGATGGTAGTTCTGATAAAACATCCCAAATAGCTAAACTCGCTGGAGCTGAAGTCATAAAACATACAGCTAATTTAGGCAAAGGTCAAGGATTAAAAACAGGTTTTAAATATATTGATGATGAAGAAATGATAGTTCTTATCGATGGTGATGGACAAAATAATCCTGATGAGATTCCTAATTTAATGGCTCCCATAATAGAAGAAAAAATTGATTTTGTAAATGGTAGCAGATATATTAATGATGATCAATTAGAAGATACTCCAGCTTATCGAAGGGTTGGTCAAAAAGTTCTTGATAAAGCCACAAATATTTCTTCAGGATTGGATATAACAGATTCCCAAAGTGGTTTTCGAGCATTATCAAAAAAAGCTATTCCTTGTTTTAAAATGAAAGAATCTGGATTTGCTATTGAAAGTGAAATGCTTTCTGATGCAGCTAAAAATGGCTTGAAAATAGTTGAAGTTCCTATTTCAGTGCGATACGATGTAGATGGTTCAACTAAAAATCCAATCTCTCATGGAGTCAAAGTTCTATTAAAAATTATAAAAAATATGGAGCTTAGAAAAAAATGATTTTGATTCAATTACTAGAGTTATAATAGTTTAATTGGAATAAAAAGATTTATAATCGGATTAAAAATTTTTATAATCAATAATAATCATTTTTGTTTTTAAATGATTGTAAACGAATTAGTATTTACTTGAACACGATGTATTTTTTTAGCTATTTTGGCTCTTTTGAATGTCACTTGATTAGAAAGTATACTTTTTATAAATAAAATATTAAAATATTTCGGCTCCTATTTCTTCCTCAATTGTGTCCCAAAATTCGCAAGCCCATCCACTATCTCCATCGATTATCATGTCTAATAACCTAAGTTCCCCATTAGATAATCTAAATAAGCGATAATCACTTTGTGCTTTTTTCTTTTTTCCTTGTTCTTTATTACAATCTAAATAAAGCCCATCAATATAGTTTTCTTCAAAATCACCAGATTTTACAAAATCTCCTACCAAAGAGTACCCATTAGAAACACTTTTATCCAAATGTTCTATNGTTTTTAACCAACCTCCAGCACTTCGAAATTTCATATCTGGATCTATAGTATTCATTTCTTTTTGCCAATTTATTAACATATTTTCACCATTTAATAAAAAAAATTACAAATAAAAATAAAAAAATGGAAATAAATATTAATTAATATTTATTTACATTCATTTTCCCTAATAGCTAAATATTAATGTTATTAATTTACAAATAAATTAATTTCATCTAGCTATTTTGTGAATTTAGAGGAATTACCAAATTTCCAATAAGGTCGAATTTATTGAAAAATATAATTTATTAAATATTGTATAAGTTAAATTTCCAAGAGCATTTGAAAATAAATATTTTAAGTAAATATCTTTTAAAAAAAAAAAAAAAAATGAAAAAAATTCAAAATTTTCGCTTTGTAGAAATCATGTTTTTTTTGATTTTT
>WRNS01000115.1 GCA_009776495.1 Methanobrevibacter sp.
AATAATATAAAATAAAAAAAATAAAAAATAAATTAATAAGTAAATAAATAGGGAATATGAAAAAAATTATTAGTTAAATTTATAAAAATAGTTTAAAAATTTTCAAATATTTGAAAATTCTTATTTAACATATAAATTATCATTTTACCAAAGTTAGGTGGTTTATTGACTGAAATAAACAAAGGAAAATTGTTTGGAATAGGGGTAGGTCCTGGTGACAGTGAACTTTTAACACTGAAAGCTGTTAAAATTTTAAATGAAATTCCAGTTATATGTTCTCCTCGTTCGGCTCCAGATAAAGAAAGTATAGCTCTTTCAATTGTCAAAGGAATAATTGAAGAAAGAGAAGATTTTAAAGATTTAACTGTGTTAGAACCTGTTTTTCCAATGACAGAAGATTCTTTAACACTTGAAAAGCATTGGGATGATGCTAGTGAATTAATAGCGGAGTACTTGAATAAAGGATTGGATGTAGCTTTTATAACACTTGGGGATCCTTCGATATATAGCACATTTTCTTATGTTCAAAAAAGGTTAGAAGATAGCTATTTTATAGAAATAATTCCAGGAATAAACTCTTTTGCAGCCTGTGCATCGAGTATTAAAAAACCATTGGTTGAAAAAGATGATGTTTTAATTATAATCCCTAAAATAAAAGAAAATTTAGAAGTATTATTGGAAAATGGAAACACAATAGCCTTGATGAAAACTTCAAGAAATAAAAAAGAATTAGAAAACAAAATCAACCAACAAAATAGAGAAAAAGAAATTTTTTCTGTTGAAAACTGCACCATGGCAAATGAAAAAATCATCCAAGGATTTTCGCAAAATAGAAACTATCTTTCTACCACAATAATCAAATTTAAAGAATAATATTTAAAATAATGCCTTAAATTAAAAACAATAAAAAATAACCATAAAAATAACTTAATATTCAAAACAAGTAAAAATAGCTATTTATAATAGCTATTTTCGAGACATTCCTGAAATTAGATTAGACATTTCATGATTTGAATTATGGAAAATTTAATCAAAAGATTCTACTTCTTCCTGGTTTCCAGAAGCTGGTTCTATTTCGAAGTAGCAGTGATTATCACCCATAGTGAAACATCTTGTTTCGGTTACAATAACATCAATTTTTAGGAAATTGGTCATAAGTGCTTCTATTATACCAAGATCCAAGTAACAAGCTGGTTTTCCTGTTTTTGGGAGTAAGCCACATTCAAAACAATCTGTGGAAGTGATTCCAATTTTGTCGTCTGAAATTAAATCAACTTTTATTGTTCCTAAACCATGTTCCAGCCAAAAGTTAGCTACATTTTTAGCAAACACTTCTACATCATCTGCATAAAGTTTATCAAAAATAGATTCGCCTATTCGAAGTCCTGCTTCATATAATATAGGATCTATGCATAATCCTTCTTGAATCAAAGTAGATCTTACAGTATGAAACAATAAACGAGAAAATTCAACAGAATCTTTATTAGTATTTACAATATTATCAATTATAAAATCAATTTTTCTCTCTTCATATTCAACCGATTCTGGAGCCTCTATTTCTCCTAAAAACCTTGAGCTAATATAAAAAATTTTTTTTCTTTGATCGTCTGGATTGAATTTAAACGAAACCACTCCATCATTTCTCAAAGCTTTCAGATGGACAGAAATTGTTGATTTTGATTTTCCAGTGTTTTTAACAATTTCATCAAATTCCATTTCACTTTCACCGAGCATCGATAGAATTGTAAGTTTTACTGGGCTTTTTACAATATTTAAACCAGTTCCTCTTGAACCTGTTGAATAAAACTTTATTGGTTTCTGTTTTTTTACTTCTGCACTAGTGGTTTTCATTTCTTCACCATATAAATTTTTTAAAAAAATATAATATCAAATAATTTTTATTAAAAAATTTTTATTAAAAAAATTTATAAAAAAAGTTTTACCAAAAAAATTTTATTAAATTAATTTTTCAATATTATACTTATGATTTTCTTTAAGAATTTTATTAAATGGATTCCTAGAATTTATGATAATGCCTAAACCGTATATATATTTAGTATACATTGTTTAGTAATATAATTACTGTTAGCTAATAATTACATTATTCTAATATATAATCTTTTTCATAAATAGTCACACTTGATAAAAATTAAAAAGAAAATTATTTACTAAATTTTTAAAATTTATATTATTATCAATAAATAATATCAACCATAAGTGAAAAATTATCCTTAAATGTAAGTTATTCTATTGAAATATTAAATTACTAAATCTCCTATTTTTTTTAAATTGTTTTTTAAATAAAATATTGATAAAATATAATTAATTTTTATCATATAATCCTTTTGTTTAAAAACTATATTTGTTTGGAGGAAAATTTTGTAAAAAACTTGATGCTTTTTATTTCTTACCGAAATTTATATATAGAAGAATAAGAATAATAAGTGTAATAATGTTTTTTTTAATACGAACATTATTTAAAAAACATTGTGAAGAAAATAATTCTATGAATATTATATATTTTTGGAGATTTTAATTATGAAAGCGAAAGCAGAAAAAATAGGTGAAGGAGTGTATTGGATAGGAGTCCTTGACTGGGATTTAAGAACTTATCATGGATATACTCTAAACGGAACAACATACAATGCATATTTAGTGTTTGGTGATGAAAAAGTAGCGTTAATCGATAATGCATACCCTGGAAAAACTGAAGAACTTATGGCTCGTGTTAACGATGCTTTTGCCCAAGAGGGTAAAGATGTTAAAGTAGATGTCCTCATTCAAAATCATGTTGAAAAGGATCACAGTGGAACATTAGTTGATCTTCATAAAAGATTCCCAGAAGCTCCAATTTATTGTACCGAAATAGCTGTTAAAGGATTATTAAGACATTATCCTGCTTTAGATGGTGCAAAATTTGTTACTGTTGGAACAGGAGATACTTTAGATCTTGGTGGAAAAACTTTAGCATTTTTAGAAGCATTTTTACTACACTGGCCTGATAGTATGTTTACATTGTTTGTTGAAGATGGAATTCTGTTTCCAAATGATGCATTTGGCCAACACTTATGTTTCCCAAAAAGACTGGACACTGAAATCCCAGAACATGTTTTAATGGATGCTACAAAAAAGTTCTATGGAAACTTAATCGTTCCTCTATCAAAGCTAGTATTGAAAAAGTTCGAAGAAGTTACAGAGTTAGGATTACTTGAAAAAATCAAGATGATTGCTCCATCTCATGGTCAAATATGGACNGATCCAATGAAAGTTATTGGTGCTTANAGTGAATGGGCAACAGGNCAATGTAAAGATAAAGTAACCATAATTTATGATACAATGCATGCTTCTACCCAAAAAATGGCCCATGAAATAGCTGAAGGAGTCATAGCTTCTGGGTATGATGTGGAGATGTTTTTCCTTGAAGAGGATGAGCGAAGTGAAATTGTCAAAAGTATCTTAGATAGTAAAGCAATAGCTATTGGAGCCCCAACCATAAATGATGTGCCATTTCCAAGTATTGGAGATTTAATGTATTATTTAAAAGGTCTTAGATTCAATAGAACTGGAATTGAACGAAAAGCTATTACATTCGGTTCAATGGGAGGTAAAGGTGGTAGCCCTGAACTCTTAGCAAATGACCTTAATGATTGTGGTTTTGATGTTGTTGACAGTTGTGAAATATTCTATGTCCCTGATGAAGAAGAAAATGAACAATGCTTTAAATTAGGTCAAAAACTTGTTGAAGAAGCAAAAAAACTATAGTTGAATAATTATATTTAACTAAAAAGAATTTTTAATTTAAATAATACCATTAATCTATTTTTTATTTATTTTAAGAAAAATTCAATTAAGAGAAAAATTCAATTAAGATTTCTTTAATCTTTTTTTTGGTAAAAATTTTTAAATGAAATATATAAAAATAAAGAAAAAGTAATATGAAATCAATAGCTAATTTTTAAAGCTATAAAAAAATTTATTAATTAAATAAGTATTAACGGAGTGATAGAATGGTGGATAATGTACACAAAGTCGGTGTTACAAAAGGAACTGACTTAGAAGAAGCTGTGAAAGCTAATTTTAATGGAGAATGCCAAGAAGTAGGAATGTATTTAGCTATGGCTAGACAAGCATCTAGAGAAGGTTTAGGTGAAGTAGGAGAAGTTTTAAAAAGACTAGCTTATGAAGAAGCCGACCACGCTGCAAGATTTGCGGAAATGAACGGTGTTATACACCCAACCTTAAAAGAAAATTTAGAAATGATGTTAGAAGGAGAAAAAATGGCAAATAAAGAGAAAAAAGCTGCATCTGTAAAAGCTGAAGGTGCAAATCTCGATGATCCCGCTGATTTCTTCAATGAAAGTTCTAAAGATGAAGGTCGCCATGCAAAAGTCTTAGAAGGAATATTAGAAAGATACTTCTAAATATTCTTTTCTTTATTTTTTTTTTTTTTTTTT
>WRNS01000116.1 GCA_009776495.1 Methanobrevibacter sp.
TTTTAAATTATTATTAAAAAAATTTCAATTACTAACTAAAAAATTAAATTTAATCATAATAATTATTTTTAAAAAAATTTCAATTACCAAGTAAAACATTAAATTTAATCATTATTAAGGTTATTCACTACTTCATATTTAAATTTTTGTCCCTAATTGTTTTTAAAAAATAAAAATATTTAAATATGTAAAAAAAACCAATTAAAACCAATCTCAATAAAGAAAAAAAATAAAAAAAAATAAAAAAAAGTTATAGGATAAACCTTTTAAAACCAATCTTTAGAAGAGTTTAAAACTTCTTCAACTATTCTATGAGATGAACCAAGATAAGTGCGTGGATTCATAATTTCCTCAACATCTTCATGAGATAAATATTCTTTTACTTCATCCTTTGTTAAAATTAAATCAGATAAGAGTTCTTGATTTTTATTAGCTTTTATAGCACATTCTCTAACAACTTTATATGCGGTTTGCCTTCCCATACCTTTTCTTGTAAGTTCCGCCATTAAACGTTCAGCCATTATTAAACCATTGGTCATATTGAGATTTCTTTCAATATTATCCTCATAAAAAATAAGATTGCTCATTAGCTTAATTGTAAGATTAAGAATATAATCCAATAAGATACAGGCCTCAGGGAAAATGATTCGCTCACATGAAGAGTTTGTAAGGTCTCTTTCATGCCACAATGGATTGTTCTCCATAGCTGCCACAACATATGATCTCACTACTCTTGAAACACCAGAAATACGTTCAGCTGTAATAGGATTCATTTTATGTGGCATGGTACTACTACCCACTTGTTTTTCAGGATCAAAAAACTCACCAAGTTCCATGATCTCGCTACGTTGTAAGTTTCTAATTTCAATAGCTATTTTGTCTAAAGAAGTAGCTATGTTAGCCATGACCATCATGAACTCTGCATGGTTATCTCTTTGGACAACTTGATTAGTTATTGTAGCTGATGGAAGATTTAAAATTTCAGCTACTTTTTTATGAACTTCCCAGCCAATTTCTCCAAGAGCAGCTGTTGTTCCAACGGCTCCATCCATCATAGCTACACACAAATTCTTTTTTGAATATTCTAAACGATCATATTGTCTGTGTAATTCATCTGCCCATAAGGCAAATTTCATACCATAGCTAGTTGGAAGAGCATGTTGACCATGGGTTCTACCAATACAAACATTTTCGATGTTTTCCTTAGCTAGTTTTAAGATGATTTTACTAAGTCTTTCTATCTTTTCTTGAAGAACCTCTATAGATTCTTTAAATAGTAATGATTGAGATGAATCTACAATATCGTTTGAAGTAGCTCCAAAATGAACATATTCTCCTGCATCTCCCTCACATTGCTCAGCTAATCCTTGAACTAGAGAAGCTATATCATGGTTTGTTTCTCTTTCAATTTCATCTACTCTTTCTAAAGTCACATACTTTGTATTAGCTTTATTTTTTATCTCAGTAGCTACTTCTTTTGGTATTATTCCAAGTTCAGCTTCAGCTTGTGAAAGTGCAGATTCGACCTCTAACATTTTTTCCAATTTATTCTCTGATTCCCAGATATTTTTCATCTCAGGAGTTCCATATCTAAATTCAATAGGATGAATAGCCATTTAACCACTCCATTATACATTTAAAAATGTAGTAAGTTTATTTATTAACTAATATGCATGTATTTCATCATATAAATACAACTATGAATATAAAAAAATACTCTAATGATTTATAATCATTTATCATAATAATATTTAAATAAATTCATTAATAAATCTATTTTATAATAATATTTTAAGAGCTTTTCCAGGTTATATTAATAATTTAAAAAAATTTTATAATTAATAATTTAAAATAAATTTAAAAATTAATAATTTAAAAAAATTTTATAATTAATTATTTAAAATAAATTTAATAATTAATATTATTTTTTATATTTTTTAACACTATTTTTAAGTTTCATATAAATCTAATTTATAACTAATATGAATAACATGACATCTCCTCCATCAAAATCCAAAAATTCTCGTGATGAGCTAATTGAAAAAATGGATTACTATTTTTCAAAAGAAAGAGAAACTCTTCAAAGTAGCTATCGCCTTAAACTTAAAAAAGAATCGATTGATTTTTTTATAAAAACCAAAGATGGATCTTCTACACTTAACTCCCCTGATTTTGATGGGAAAATAGAAACTATGCATAACTCAAATGGAGCTATTACAGAATCATTTGAAAAATTTGTGAAGCCATTTAAAAATAGCTATTTTAAAAATATTGATAATGATGATAGATTAAAAAATAAAGAAAATAGCTATTTTAAAAATATTAAGAAGGAAAAGTTATTGGAAAGTAAAGAAATTTCTAATGAAAAGCTAAAAAATTTAAAATACAAGGAAGATATAGCTATTTTAGATATTTGTAGTGGATTAGGATACAACTCAGCAGCTATCATCGAAGATTTTTTAAAAAATGTTGATAAAACTTGTGAAAAAGTTCCTAAACTCAGTGTTGATATGGTGGAAATATCTGCAGAAACATTAGCTGCAGGTATTCTTGTTCCAAGTCCTATTAAAAGCCATGAAATTGTTAAAAAAGCTATTGAATCTAAATTAATCGATGAAAGCTATTTAGCTCTTAAACTCGAAAAGGAGGATGTTCCAGAGGATGTAGCTATATCCATACATTGTGAAGATGCTCGTGAAACCGTGCGAAAATTTGCAGATAATAGCTACGACGGGATATTTCTCGATCCATACTCTCCAGCTATGGCTCCAGAGCTGTGTACAGTGGAATTTTTTAAGGAGCTCAAAAGAGTTATAAAAGATGATGGAATAGTAGCTACTTACACCTTAGCTGCAGGTGTAAGATATGCTTTTATAGAAGCTGGTTTTTACATTGGTGAGGGCCCTATTTTTGGAAGAATTGCTGGTGGAACAATAGCTTCGCTAAATTCAGATAATATCATTAAAAATATTTCAGCTAATGATGAAAAAACCATAGCTCTTTCTGATGCAGGAATACCATTTAGAGATGAAAATCTTGATTTGGAAAGTTTTGAGATATTGAATAATAGAAAAAATGAGCGAAAGAATGCGAGACATAGCTATAAACTTTCATCAGCTGTTCAAACACCAATTTTCCTTGGAAAAGAAATAAAAGATAAAAAGTTAAAAAGAAGAATCCTTAGAAATTTGAATAAAGTTAATATATCAGATTTAAAATCAGAAGAAGCCTGTTTTATTATTTCCCCACAATTTAAATATATTCAAGATTACTCGGCTAAATATAAATTTTCAAAAAAATTTGAAAATAAGTCTAAATATAAATTTAATAATAATTTAAAAAATAAAAATAATTTTAAAAATATTATAAAATTTAATCTTAAAAATAATACAAAATCTAATTTAAAAGGATTTTTAAATCATAATTATAAGTCTAATTCAAAAGACAGAATTATTGAAATGGAGAAACGATTAAAATCCATCAATAATTACGAATTTTTAAAAGAATGAAAAATTTTTGAACAAATATTAATTATTTTTATTTTTAAAAATTAGTGGAATTTTTTAAAAATTAAATAAATTTCATTTAATAGATTTTAAAAAAATTACAAAATAACATTAGTTTTATATTAGACTATGACAAAAATATAAACTAACTAACGTTAGTTAGTATAAAAATATTGTTATGAACCATTTAAAAAGTAAGAAAAAACTAATAAAAAAGGATGAATATGGTTTTATGGAAACAAAAACAAGCATTTCAACGAAAGAAAAAATATTTGATGTATCTATTGATTTATTCTCAAAAAAAGGATATGATAATGTAAGTATTCGTGAAATAGCTAAAAATGTTGGAATAAAAGAAAGTTCTATCTATAATCACTACTCAAGCAAAGAAAAAATTTTAGAAACTATCTTTGAATACTATAAAAAAAATATGGTTAAAACTCAAACCTATTATGAAAGTTTGCCCATAAAAAGTAAGAATTATCCTCAAAATATAGCTAATATTAATGATATAAATCCAATGAAAACCTATCATAGAGGTTCTCAAGCTATAAAAAATCAATGGAAACATCCAAAAATGAGAAAAATCTTAAAGTTGATGTTTATAGAACTGTATCATAATGAAAAGATAAAAAAATTCTTTATAGAAGAACTTATAAATGCCCCTATCAAGTTTTGGACCTTGTTTTTTAAGATATTGATAGATAAAAAAATCGTTAAAGAGACAAATCCAAAAAAATTAGCTAAGAGATATCATAAGTATGCAATCTTCCTATTATTTGAACATATCTTACTAAGGTATGATGAAAGCTTAGAGGAATCCATGCAAGAAAAGATATTTGATGAAATATTTGATGAAGTAGAATCACATTTCAACTTTGTTTTAAATTCAGT
>WRNS01000117.1 GCA_009776495.1 Methanobrevibacter sp.
GCGGTTGTAGATTGTTTGAATTTTGGAAATCCAGAAAATCCAGAAATATTCATGTCTTTTAAACAATGTGTGGAAGGAATGGCTGATTTAGCCAGTAAATTTAATACTCCTGTAATCAGTGGTAATGTAAGTTTTTACAATGAAATGGAAGGTATAGTAATCAATCCATCTCCTGTTGTTGGTGTTGTTGGTGTAGCTAATATGAATAACATAAGAACAACGAATTTTAAACATGAAGGAGATAAAATTATAGTTGTTGGAAAAACTTATGATGAAGTGGATGGGTCTGAGTACCATAGAATTGTTCACAAGTTAGAACAAGGAAATGCTCCAAAAATCAGAATAGATGAAGAGCTTAAATCAGCTAAATCTATTTTAAATATTTTAGATAAAGATCCCGGAGTTTATAAAAAAGTGGAAAATGATATTACCTCAATTCATGATTGTTCTGCCGGAGGAATAGCTATTGCCTTAAGTGAAATGGCTATTTCAAGTGGACTTGGTGCAGAGATAGATTTATCAAATGTTCCTACCAGTGAAAATATAAATTCTAATAATTTATTGTTTTCAGAAAGTCATGGAAGATATATAATAACAGTAAGATCTGAAATTTATGAAGATGTTTTAAACAATATTGATGCGCCTTGTGCTTGTATAGGTGAAGTTAAAGGAAATATTCTTAAATTTTCAGATATAAATGTTGAAATTCCAGTTGAAGATTTGAAAAATGCATATAATGGTGTAATTGAAGAATTTATGGTTTAATTCTTTTTTCACATCTTTTATCATTTTTTTTCATTTTTTATTATTATTTTTTATTATTTTTTTTCTTTTTTTATTTTATTTTATTTTATATTATAAAAAAATTAAATATTAAAAGACTTAAAAATTATTATATAAAAATTCTCATATAAAATTATCAAATAAAAATATAGGAGATAAGAAATTTTATGAATAAAAAAATAATCCAGGTCATAATACTCTTTATTATAGTGATTGGAATTGTTTCATTTATAATCATTGATCATACTGGAGTAAGTCAAAATCAAGCTATGGCATTAGCTGGTGAACATGTTATGAAAGTAAATAATTTGACTAAATCTGAAATCAGTGTTTTCAATATATCTTCAATCACATCCAATGGTCAAAATGGTTATAATGTGAGTGTACTTTTTGTAAAAGAAAACAAAACACATAATGAGTCTTATTTTGTTAATGGAAATAATGGAAATGTATCCCTTTTAAACAAAACTAATACTAAGAAATGATTATTTTTTATTTTCTGAACTTAAATTAAAAAGTTTCATGATAAGACAGTTTAAAAACCACAACCATTTATCTATAAACTTTTAAATTAATTTAGATAAGTTATAAGAAATTATTGTTAATTTTTTTATTTAAGTGTTTTAAATTAATTTAGATAAGTTATAAGAAATTATTGTTAATTTTTTATTTAGTTCTTTTAAATTATTTTAAATAAGTTATAAGAAATTATTATTAATTTTTTATTTAATTGTTTTAAATTAATTTAAATAAGTTATAAGTAATTCGATAATTTTTAATTATTAAGCATTTCAATCATAATTAAGATTTTATTGTATAATTAAAATTTATTTGTGTATATTTGGCGATTTCATGTTTTTATCAGAATTAATTCCATTATCAAAAAGCTTAGCTATTACCCAGAAAAATCAGAAAATCATGGAAACTGAGATTATTGATCTTGAAGATTCTTATTTACGAGTTTTAGCTAAAGAAATATATTCGCTCCATGATTCTCCTCCTTTTGATAAATCTGCTATGGATGGATATGCTGTTAGAGCAGAAGATACTTTT
Organism: Methanobrevibacter sp.; assembly: GCA_009776495.1. Classification (GTDB taxonomy): domain Archaea; phylum Methanobacteriota; class Methanobacteria; order Methanobacteriales; family Methanobacteriaceae; genus Methanorudis. Next base: position 1,837 of record WRNS01000117.1, read on the forward strand.
GGAGCTTCTTCTAACGTTGTCAAAAATCTCACGATAATTGATCAAATTGGAGCTGGAGATTTTTCTACCAAAGAGCTGAGGGAAGGTGAAGCCATTAAAATAGCTACTGGGGCACCTATACCAAAAGGAGCTAACGCAGTATTAATGGAAGAATACACAACTGCCAATGGCAATGATTTAAAAATCCATTCTCAAGTCACACCTAGCGAAAATGTAGCTTTTCAAGGAGAAGATTTAAAGAAAGGAGATAAAGTAGTCCAATCTTCAGATTTAATCAGGCCTCAGGAAATGGGACTTATAGCTTCGGCGGGATATAGAAAAGTTGAAGTTTATAAAAAACCAAGGGTTAAATTGATTATCACAGGTAATGAATTGGTTGAACCATCACCTAAATTAGAAAAAGCTCAAACTATTAACTCCAACAAATATACAATATCTGCAATGATTAAAAGTGCAGGTGCAGAGGTTGAAATTAGCCAGAGAAGAGATAATTTTGATGAAGTTAAAGAAGCTATTTTAAATGGAGCTAATGACTATGATCTTGTTATTACAACAGGTGGAACAGCTATTAGTAAGGGAGATGTTGTAGTTGATGTTGTTGATCATATTGGAAAGGTACTTATTCATGGGATAGCTATACGGCCTGGAAAGCCCCTTGGATTTGGAATGGTTAACGATACTCCAGTTTTCATGCTTTCAGGGTATCCTGTTGCTGCAATGGCTCAATTTGACGCTTTAGTTCGTCAATACTTGTTTAAAATGCAAAATATGGATTATGCTCCAAAAATAGAAAAACGAATAGCTACTTTAAAGATATTTTCAAATTTAGGCCGAACAGATTATGTAAGAACATATTCGGATGATAAAAATGCGAAATACATATTGAATAGAGGTTCGGGAATTATTCGCTCTATGGTTCAGGCAAATAGCTATATTATAATAGATGAAAATCAAGAAGGAGTAGCTAAAGGCGATTTGGTAGATGTTTTATTCTTCGACAATATGAATTGGAGTAAATAGCAACTTAATAAAATTTAAGATATTTAAAGAATTAATTAACATAATAAGTTATTTTATCTTAAAGAATAATATTAAATCATATAAGGTAATTTTAATAAATTTATTTTATTTTAAAGAATAGTTTAATAATAAGTTTATTTTATTTTAAAGATTAATAATTAACAATAAATTTATTTAATAATTGAAAATTTAATAATATTTAAAATATTATTTTTAAAAGAGTGGAATGATGAATGCATTATATTATTATGCAATAGGATTTGCAGTTATATGGATTGTTGCCTTAGTGTTTAAGGATAAACTTGTTAAATATGGAGTTGATGTTAGTTTTCCAACGATCATGTGGAAAACTAAAAGACTTCGAGGTCTTTTAGAAAGAATAGCTAATGCATCCCCATGGTTTTGGAAATGGTTTATGAATATTGGAATAGTTATTTCCTTTATAGCTATGATAACAATTGTATATATGCTTTTATCATCACTTTCAACTATAATTGATGCTCCTTCTGTCTCTTTGATTATTCCTGGAGTTGAAATTCCAGGTTCTCCAATATTTATACCATTTGCTTATGGAATCATTGGCTTAGCTACTGTTATAATAGTGCATGAATTTGCACATGGGATTTTAACTATAGGTGAAAAAGTTAGCATAAACTCTATAGGTCTAATTTTATTCGCAATTCTTCCAGGAGCCTTTGTAGAACCTGATGAAGAAGAAATTAAAGATATTAAAAAAGTTTCCAGAATGAGAATTTATACTGCAGGATCAATGGCTAACATGACACTTGCAGTAGTTGCACTTTTAATAACTATTTTGATTTCGTCATTTGCTGTTCCAGCTACTTTTCAGGAAAATGGAATAGAAATTGATAGGGTCATGCAGGATACTCCTGCAGATAACATACTTAAATCTGGAATGATAATAACTTCGATTAATGGTCATAATGTTTCAGATGCAAATAGCTATTCTGAAGCTGTTTTAACATTGAAACCTGGTGAAATGATTAATGTAACCACGAATCAAGGGAAGTATAATTTCACGGCAGGTTCAAATCCAAATAATAAATCTTTAGGTTATATGGGGATTATGGCCATTAAAAATTTTGAAATAAAACCTGATGTTAGCAATGTTTTTGGAAATCAACTGCCATGGGCTTGGTTTTATTTATTAGAAATGTTTAATTGGATATTTTTCCTAAATTTAGCTGTTGGTTTATTTAATCTATTGCCTATGAAGCCATTAGATGGTGGACATTTACTTGAGGATTTTTTACGATATATACTTCCAGAAACTATTGTTAAACCAGTAATTACAATATCATCATGGTTTTTCATATTCATAATAGCTATAAGTTTAATTGCTGGTCTTGGAAGTGGATTATTTTAATTAAATCAATAAATAATTATAATAAAGTTCAAATAAATTAAAATATTAAATTAAAAAGAAAAATAATATTTATCATAACAAAATTATAATAATTAGAATATATAAATTAAAATATATTAAAACATATTAAAATATAAAGTTT
>WRNS01000118.1 GCA_009776495.1 Methanobrevibacter sp.
ATATTTTTTTTTTTTTTTTTATTCCTGAAATTTTTTAATTAATTTTAAAAATTAATTCAAACTATCCTCTTTTTTATATTCTAATATTAGCTATGCTTTATCATTTGTTTAACTTCACGTCAAGAACAATGTGCCACATTCCTGGGCTAGATGATTTAACTTTTCGACTAGCTAAAACTTCAATTTTCATTCCTTTCTCATTAGCTATTTTTTCAATTCTTTTACTAGCTTGATTAAAGTCGCTAGAAAACTCGTAATAGTGTATAACTCCATTGTCTTTTATTAAAGAAATAGCTAAATCTAAATATTCATGGGATGTCCCAGGAAGGTTCATTATAATTCTATCAAATTTAAGTCCTTTTTTTTCAAAACATTCTATAGCTACTTCATTTATATCTCCAAGAATTGGAATTATTTCTCCTTTCAATTTGTTTAAATTAATGTTTTCTTTCATATATTCAATAGCTGATGGGTTGATATCAACAGCAAATATTTTTGCTATTTTATCTTTAGCTATCAACATTGGAAATGGGCCGATTCCAGAAAACATATCTAATATTACTTCGCCGTCATCTACTTGATTGGCTACTCGAAGTCTTTCAGTAGCTAATCTTGGAGAAAAATAAACCTCTTTTAAATCCAGTTTCAATCTTACTCCATGTTCTTTGTGAATCGTTTTTGAATTATTTAATCCTGTAATATGTTTTATTTCTCTTGTCCGGGTTATTCCTTTAACCGCACTTTTTTTCATAAAAATTGCCTTTCTTTTAGTGAAATTTAAAGCAGCTTTTCCAATGAGGGCAGTATGTTTTTTTAGATTTTCAGGGATTTCAAGGATAACCACATCTCCAATGATATCAAATGATTTTGTCAAATCTTCGATTTCTTCTTTGTTTAATTTCCCTTTGAGATGCTCACTAATACTTTTAGGACTTTTTTTAAGCTTTTCTAAATCTTTTTCAATAATTTCAATAGCTATTTTTTCAGCCTGGTTATTTTTGTTTTTTTCAGGATCAATTATTTTATTGCTTATTAATTTTTTATTTAATTCATTTTCAATGTTTTCCAATGGAAAATTAGCTATTTCTTCTTTTTTTATATTTATAGGAATGTAACCATAGCTATTTTCACTTGAAATTCTATAATTTCTGTTTATAATTCCTTTTTCCATGAGTATTTTTTTTAGCTCATTAATACCTACTAATGGAACTTTAATAGCTATCATTAAATCACTTTCAATGTTTTTTTTTTTTAATTTTTATAGTAATTTTATTTATAGGGAGTATTATGATTAAATTTTTAAGAATTTTATAAAATTTATTCTTATATTTATTATTTTTTAAAATAAATAGTCTATGAACTTTTATATTTTTTATATTTTTTATAATTTAATTTTTTTTTATTATTATTATTATTATTGAAAATAATTTTTTTTATAATTGTTTTAAAAAATAAGACTTTTAATTATATAATTCTCTACTTAAAAAATATAATATTGCTACTATGGTTAAAAGAATTGATATCAAGTGAGGAATAAATCTTTAAAATTAGGATTGTTATCAACCAATCATTATTTACTACAAACTTCACATTTTTAAAAATTTTCAATAAACCAATAATTCATATCAAGACCAGATAAAAACACAATTTCACAAAGAAAAAACATTTAAATAATAAAATTTATAGAATATTATTAATGTTCAGATAAGTCCTTTTAGACCTGTGTCACCATTTGGTGACCAAACTCTTAAATGAGTAAAAGTGTCTTTAAGGCAACCGAACATTTTATTTTTAATATGTAACAATATGATGTTTATCTCCAAGAATATCAATATAAGATTTATCAGCATCTCTAGCATTGTCAAAAACTTTGCTGAAAAGGAATCAGTTTTAATAATTCAAGTTTTTAATATTTTCATATTTTTTTTAGAAATTTTTATACAAAATATATAAGAATTTAAAAGATATTAACTATAATAATCACATCAATCATTTTATTAAATTATTATTTTTAAATTATTATTATTATTGGAGATTATTTAACCATGATATCAGAAACATTAGCTAAAGAACTCAGTATTAAACCATGGCAAACTAAGGCAACTATTGATTTAATTGATGAGGGAAATACAATACCATTCATAGCAAGGTATAGAAAAGAAGCTACAGGATCTTTAGATGATGAAATTCTTCGCAAATTCAATGAAAGATTAGCATATTTGCGTAATCTTGAAGATAAGAAAAATCAAGTCATAGAATCAATAGCTGAACAAGGGAAGTTAACTGATGAGCTACGAGCAAAGATTGAAAATGCGAAAACTTTAGTAGCTGTTGATGATATTTACAGGCCATATCGACCAAAAAAGAGAACAAGAGCTACAATAGCTAAAGAAAAAGGATTACAACCACTTGCAGATATTATTTTAGCTCAAGAAACTAAAATTCCTATTGAAGAAGTAGCTAAAGATTACTTATCCAAAGATTATGAAGTGAATACTGTTGAAGAAGCTATTTCTTATGCTCAAGATATTATCGCTGAGATAATCTCGGATAATGCTGATTTTAGAGATTTCATTAGAAAGATAAGTTTTGAAAACGGTGAATTTATTATTTCAACTAAAGATAAAGAATTATCTTCTGAATATGAAATGTATTATGATTATACTGAAGCAATAGTAAAAATAGCTACTCACAGAATCTTAGCTATTAACAGAGGAGAAAAAGAAAAAATTTTAAAAGTTAAAATTCAAACTCCTGAAGAGGAAATAATCGATTATTTAAGGAATCATATTTTAATTGATCATTCAAAAGATAATAAAAAGGATCATATTTTAATTGATCATTCAAAAGATAATAAAAAGGACTTCAATGAATTCACCACACCTATCATAGAGGAAGCTATTTTAGACTCTTATAAAAGATTAATCGCTCCTTCAATTGAAAGAGAAATTAGAAAATACAAGTTAGAAAATGCAGAAAAAAAATCTATTAAAGTTTTTTCTAAAAATTTAGAGTCTCTACTTATGCAAGGACCTATCATGAATAAGATAGTTTTAGGATGGGATCCTGGATTTCGTACTGGTTGTAAATTAGCTATTGTTGATGGAATTGGTAAAGTTCTAGCTACTGATGTTGTTTTTCCAACCGAACCTCAAAATCAAGTGGAAAAAACAATAAAAACAGTTCGAAATCTTATTAAAGAGTATGATGTGGATATTATTGCATTAGGTAATGGTACAGCTTCAAGAGAATCAGAACAAATTATCTCAGATATCATCAAAGGAACGGAAGTTCAGTATGTCATAGTTAATGAAGCTGGAGCTTCTGTTTATTCTGCAAGTAAGTTAGCAAGTATTGAATTTCCAGATTTTGATGTGGGAGAGCGTAGTGCAGTGTCAATAGCTAGAAGATTACAAGACCCATTGGCGGAACTTGTAAAAATAGATCCAAAATCTATTGGAATAGGCCAATACCAACATGATATGAATCAAAAGAATTTAAATGAATCATTAAAAACTGTGGTGGAAAAGGCAGTAAATAATGTGGGAGTTGATTTAAACACAGCTTCTATCTCACTTCTTAGCTATGTTTCAGGAATCTCATCATCTTTAGCAACTAATATTGTAAAATACAGAGATAAAAATGGTGCTTTTATCAGTCGTGATGATTTAATGAAAGTAGCTAAGCTTGGAGAAAAAACATTTGAGCAATGTGCAGGATTTTTAAAAGTTTTCAACTCTAATAATATTTTAGATATAACAACAGTTCATCCAGAGTCTTATGAAGCTACAAAAGCATTATTAAAGAAATTAGATTATAGTTTAGAGGATATTAGCCACGAAAATTTATCTTTTAATTTAAATGATAAGGATTATGCTATGTTAGCTAAGGAATTAACTATTGGTGAGATTACCTTAAGGGATATTGTCAGTGAACTTAAAAAACCAGGAAGAGACCCGAGAGAAGAGATGCCCCAACCAATTCTTAGAGAGGATACCTTGGAAATTGAAGACCTTGAGGAGGGAATGGTCATGGAAGGTACAGTTAGAAATGTGGTCGACTTTGGAGCATTTGTAGATATTGGTGTTCATCAAGATGGTTTGGTACACATATCCCAGCTAGTTGAAAACAAGTTTGTATCCCATCCCTTGGATATTGTAAGTGTAGGGGATATTGTTGATGTTAAGATTCTTGATGTTGATATAAAAAGGCGTAGAATTCAGCTAAGCATGATAGTTTAATTTGGATAAATATAATCAAGTGCTTTTTAACTTTTGATAATGATTACATTTTTTTGAATAATTTAATTTTTTTTATTAATTTATTAAGATTAAACTTTACTTTTTTTTAATAATTTAATTTTTTTTTTAAATTTT
>WRNS01000119.1 GCA_009776495.1 Methanobrevibacter sp.
CAAATAAAATTCTTATAAAAATTAAAAAATTATTAAATCATTTAAAAAAATTTATTATTAAATATACTTATTTTTTGAAGTTATTATGCTCTACTTTAATAAGCTATTATACTGTACTTTAATAACTTAAAGCTCTACTTTAATAAACTATTATACTGTACTTTAATAACTTAAAGCTCTACTTTAATAAGCTATTATACTGTACTCTTAGCTGTGGTCAGTTTTCTAATATATGACTTAGACCATAAGATAGAAATCAAGCTACCAAATATGTTTCCGATGACTATTCCCCACCAAACTCCTTCCTGACCAAATCCTAAGGTAATAGCTAAAACGTATGCAAAGAGAACTGCTAACAATAGCTGCCTTATCACATTCGCCATAAAATAGTTCAGTCCTTTTCCAATACCTAAAAATATAGATGATGCAACTGATCCTATTGGAACAAATATATAATACAAAGTCATAACTCTTAAAAATTCTGTTAACAAACCACTGAGACCTGCAGTTCCTGAAGAGTATGTAAATAATCCTGCAATGTATGGTGCAAAAATAAATGTGATTACTGCAGTTACAATAGCTATTAACGTTCCTAACTTTATAGAATAATTTTGAACAATATTCAAGTTCTCAAGTTTTCCCGCTCCAATGGATGCTCCAACAACGACCACTACGGAAATAGCTATTGGGGCTAATAAAATTACAGACACTAAAGCTATATTCCAACCTGCAGAAAAAACAGCTACAGCTTCAGATCCTGAAACTGTAACTAAGATTATATTCATTGATCCAACTAACAGTGACATTATTAAGTATTCTGTTGATGATGGTATACTGATAGATAATATTTTTTTTACAAGTTTTGAACTGTATTTAAAATTTTTAAGATTTAGACTAAGATATGTATCTTTTTTAAACCAGTAAAACATTAAAAAGCTTGCAGCAGCTAATGATAACATAGTAGCTAAACTTGCACCACTTATCCCCATATTTAAATTATAAATGAATATAGGATCAAGTATCATATTCATTATAGCTGCAAGTGACATAGCATACATTGTTTTTTTAACATTTCCCTCTGCTCTCATAATACCATAAGCAACAGTTGAAAACATCATGAAAATTGATCCTCCAATTATCACATAACCATATTGAAGTGCAAGTTCTACTGTGGAACCTGCTCCTATTGTTAAAAGGATTTGTTTAAAAAATAAACCTACTGAAACCATTATAGCTACAGTAAATATTATCATAATTAGCAATATATGGAGTGCTGCATTATCAGCTCTTTTTTTATCACGTGCTCCAATGAAATTAGAAATAATTGATAGTGCTCCATTACTAAGACCACCAGAAAATCCAATCAGTAGCATAGATAAGGGAGTTACAAATCCCATTGCAGCTAATGCTTCATGACCAAGACCAGCTATCCATATTGCATCAATAAGAGAATTCAAAGAAGCTAATACTACAGATACCATTATAGGAGCAGATAACTTCACAATAGCTTTTTTAGGATCTCCCAATATAGTGGATACTCCTTCAGTTTCTTCTTCATTCTTTTCAAATTGATTCTCATTGTTATAATCAGAATCCAACTGAGATTTCTCTGGATCTTCATCATTGTTAGTCATGATAATCTCTCAAAAACTTTATCATCATTGTTTAGGATAATTTCTCAAAAACTTTATCATCAAATTATTCAAATCAGATAAATTTAAAAAAAATTATTAGAACGAGGGTTCATTTTATTTTTTTCCAATTTTTAGATATTCATGACAATATACAAATAATTTTCTATAGTAACAAGTAATTTGAAAATCTTATTATCATTTAATAGAAAATTTTAAATATTTTAAAATACATATTCTATAACAGTATTAATAAATTATTGGACTATTATTTTTTTGTAAAATTAGCTATGATTATTAGGTATTAGCTATGTTTATTAGCAGTTAGCTATGATGATTGAATATAATTTTAATTATTATAGATTAATAATTTAATTTCATAAAAAGTAAATTAAGTAAATTTATTAAAACAATTTTTACTAACTAACGTTAGTTAGTTTATTTTTTAAGAAAAAGTTTAATGAAATAATTTTTAAAATCCCTATAATAATCCAGTATTTTCAATATAAAGATTTTTTTCAAAAAAAAAAATTTTTTTAATATAATTTTTTTATATCAAATTTATAATATTTTTTAATATGAGTTTTTTTTTAAAATAGTTTTTTTTATATCAAATTTATAATATTTTTTAATATGAGATTTTTTTTAATATAGTTTTTTTAATCAAATTAAAATAATTTTTAATCAAAAACTTAAAAATAAATAGAATAAGAGTTGCTATTAATATGTTTAAAAAATAATTAAATCTTTTTTACTGGAAGTCCAACAGTAATCAACACGTCATCCTCATGGTTTTCAGGAATTTTATCAACAAAAGTGTTTATAAGTAAATCAAGATGTACGAATCCATTTTCTTTAGAATAGTTTTTTATAAAATCATGTGTGTCTTTGAGGGTTGAAATTGGTCCATTATGTTTTGTGACTAAAATTTTATGTCTTGTATAATCTATAACTTTTATAACATCTTCTACTGTACTATCTAAAGGCACTCCAATTTCATAAGAAATATTTTCTGGAGATAAGCTACAGGGATGATTATGGAACTTTAAATAATGAGGTCCTGTGGTTTTAATATTGTTCTTTTCAATCCAATTAAATAAATCTTCTTTAATTTGGCTTATCTTTTCAAAAGAACCAACTTGTCCTATAGATGCGATTTCATGTCTTTCAACAGTTTTTTTTTCAATTTCTCCCTCAAATTGAATATTTTTATTTAAATTATAGTCTGTTGTTGGGATTCTAACTTCAGTAAGTAATTCATCACATCCTACATCAAAAATACTATTTAAGTATATTTCTTCAGGAAAATCTATTAGTTCAAGGTCATTTTCAAATGCATAATCTACTATCATTCTATGAACATTTGGAAGACTTACATAAGGACCTTTGAAAATAGTTGATAAGACTTCATGTTCTGGAACTTCAACAATCTTTATCTCATCATCTTCTTTTAAATCATTATATATAGGGACACCAACTTTAAAAACCATTCCTCTATAAGGAGTACCAACTGGTTCAGGGTATTGTTGAAAATAAAGACCATCTACTTCAATATCGTGTTTTTCAGCCCATTTAATTAAATCCAAACGAACTTTATACACATCTTCTAAAAATCCATGATGATATATAGTAGCCATTTTTTGTTTTGGGACTGTTTTTCTTTTAATTTTACTAAGTAAGGGAACTTGTTGAATATTTTCAGGATGGAACTCAAATACTGTTAACTGAACTTCGGTTAACAAGTCATTAGAGTTAACATCAAGTGGATCATTTAAATAAATTTCTTTAGCATACTCCATAGGTGCTAAATCATTTTTTCTTGCATAATCCTCTAATATTCCATAAACTGAAGGAAGGTTAAAATAAGGTCCTTTATACACTCCAGATATAACATCCTGATCGGGAATTTGAACAATTTTTATAGAATTTTCGTCTTGATTTGGCTTTTTTACAGGTATAGCTAGTTCAAAAAGTATATTATCCGATGATACATCTTTGTTCTCTGAATCAAATCTAAAATGATATGTTCCTTCACTTATAAAATTATTTTTTCCAATCCAATTCTCTAATCGCTCATAGATTGAATTAAGTTCTTTAAAAGAACATTTATGCTTTACATTAGCTACGCTTCCTATGTTAACATCTTCAATTATAACTTCATTAGTCATTTAAACTCCTTTTGAAAATATTATTATAAATAATGTCTAAATTAGAGAATGTCTTAAAATAAAATTATTTCCAACAAATCTGATTTTATTTTTAAAATTTTTTAAAAAGAAGAGCTAATGTAATCATTTACTTCTTTGAAAGCTAATGTGAACATTTCCTTCTTTTGAAGAGTTAATGTGAACATTTCCTTCTTTTTTTTAAAGAATTTTTTTTTACAAAAATTTATTGGACTCATTCTCTTTTAACTATATTAGTTTATATGATTTGTAAAAAAAAATATTTAATATTTTCTATTATATAGTTACTTTCAAAATATTAAACTTAAGAAATTTCTCTCAAAAAAGGAAGTGTTTCTAAATTCAAGTTCAAATCAATTTTTAATAATTACAATATCTAATAATTGACAAAGATTGTAAATTTACAAAAAATTTAATTAACAAACATGAATATATAAAATAGTATTAATTGGACTATATAATAATTTGGATATGTTTTCATAGCTATAGTTTTAAGTTATTTATAATAGCTATATTAGTTGTTGTTGTTTTTTTAAATGATTTTAATGATAATTTT
>WRNS01000120.1 GCA_009776495.1 Methanobrevibacter sp.
ACCAAGAAAATTTGTTTTTTCAACGATTACTATGTCTCCTCTGTAAAATGCAGGCTCCATACTTTCTGATACAACAACATTCAAGTGTTGAGCAACTAATAATCCGATTACAATAATTAAAATAAAGGCAGCTATTTCTATATAAGCTCCTATTTCTTTTTTTTCTAAATTATCCTTTTTATCCAGATTATCTTCTTTATCCTGATTTTTATTCTTATCTAAGTTCCTTTTTTTATTTCTTTCTATTCTCTTTTTCATTTTTTTACTTTGATCTTTTTTTGCCAAATCAAGTCCCCATCAACTTTCAAATAATTAAATTATATTTTGAAAAATTTTATTAATTATTAATTATTTATACTTTTCATCATATTAAAATTTCCAAATATTCAAAAAAAATAATTTTATAAAAAAAAATTAATATTTTTCATCATATTAAAATTCAAAATATTTAAAAAAATAATTTTATAAAAAAAATTAATATTTTTCATCATATTAAAATTCAAAATATTCTAAAAAATAATTTTATAAAAAAAATTAATATTTTTCATAATAATAAAGATTCCTATTATCCTAAAAATAATTTTTTAAAAAAAAATTTTATTAATTAATAAATAAATAATTTCTTTAAATCAAAATAATTTTTTAAATTGTAAAAAGTTAAAATTGTAAAAAGATTTGATAAAAATTTTTTCTATAAACATCTTTAATTTTTCAAAATATATGAATTTTTTAGTTTATTGAATTTTCCAAGCAATCCACACCATGATATCTATATTAAATTATGAATATTGATACATTTAGACGATTTTTAAAAAATTGCTAAAATCAATGAAATATTTTTTTAAAAAAACTCAAAAATTACTTCGTTATATATACATATAACGAAGTTGAGAAAAATCAAGAAAATAAATTTTCAAATTCATGATTTTTTTCTTATACAAAAATTATTTTTCGATTTTCAAACAGGAAGTTATTGATTTTAAAAAACGAATTATTTTAATCTTAATTTAAAAAATTTTTTATTTGAAAAAATGANTTTTTTTATAATTTTTTAAAAAGTTCTTCTTTTTTGAACAAATTGAAGTTACATCGATGCAATAGCTACTTTAGTTTCTATATTAGGAATTTGGTTTTCATTAGCTCCTGAGATGTTGAGAGGCAATGGTGTAGGTTTATTATGAATTTTTATTATTAATTTTATATTTAAAGTAATTTTTTCTTCACTAATTTTTAACTCTATTTCACCAAAATCTATGTTTTTTAGGAAGATTTTATTAGTTTTAAATGATTTTGACGCGTTTAAAAATTCAAATCCTATTGGTTTATTGCTTTGATTATAGTTAATCACAATAGATCTTTCTATGAACTGAGAAAATTCATAATCAAAATTGTCTGTTAAAAAAAAGGATAAAATATCACTTTCGTAGTCATAAGCATGTTTCATTTTCTTCATTAATTTTTTCTCCTTTTTTTATTAGTTATAAATTGTGTTACAATATTAATAAATTTATCTTTTATTAAGATGACTACGTGAAAATCATATATATCTTTTATCAGATAGCAGTATGTCAAACCAAATCTATTTGCAAAGTTTTTAAATAATCTAAGTCCATTTTGTCAAGATTTTTTCCCGATTAAAAACAGATTTCATTAGAATAAATAAAGCTATGACTATTAACAAAAGGAATAAAATAAGAACAAATAAATTAAAAAGATTTAATCCATTCAAATATGTTTGAAATGTGAAATACAAGATTAAAAAGGGAGTCATGCTTAATGCTCCAAGTTGAGAAGCAGTTCTAAGATCACTGATTTTTGAGGATATTAAAACATTTACCTCAACACTTAATAAAATTACAAAAGGAACTATTAAAAGTAAAATTACTGCCATAGTCCAGTTTGGGAAGAAAAAATAATGAAATTTATCAAATGTAAAAATATCTATAAGTAACATGAAAAGTATTGCACTTAAATAGCTAATAGAAATAGAGGGTAAAAAAGAAGCTATTATTTTTCCAAACAATAATTCATCGTCTGTTATTGGAGTAGCTAAAAGTGGTTCTAAGGTTTTTTCTGTTTTTTCACCGACAATACTATATGATGCAAGACTAGGAGGTATAAAACTTGGTAGCATTATGTAAATTAATGAAAATGTATTTATTATAGCTATAAGCTCATCAACTTTAAGGGTTGGCTCTTCAATAATTCCCCGTATTATAAAAGGAAATCCTATACCCATTATCAAAGGAAAAATAAGTAGAGATATGAGAATTTGTTTCTTTTTAGTAAATATCTCAAAATCTTTTAGTGCAACAACCCATGATTTTCTTAAATTCATTTTTTCCCTCAAATTCTCAACAAAATAGCTTTCACGTGCTAATTTTCATCCTTAAAAATTTTATATAAGTATCTTCTAATGATGGATCTAATTTTGTAACATAAAGAATACGACCACCAGCATCAACAATAGTATTAATTATAGCTGGATTTTCTTCCTTAGGATTTTTTAAATCAAAAGTTAATTTATCTCCAGAAATAGCTATATTTTTAAATGATGCATTATCTAAAGCATCTAAAACATTGTTTGTAACTTTATCTAATTGAACAACAGTTTTTATGCCCCATATTGATTCTTTTAAGTCTTTTTGAGTGGAAACCTTTAGTAGTTTGGTGTTCATTATTCCTATCTTATCACATATCTCTTGGACTTCTGCAAAATTATGAGTATTTATGAATATAGTTTTATTCTCATGTTTTAAATCAATTAAAAAATTTCTAACGGTTTTGGCAGATGTTGGATCCAAATTAGCTGTAGGTTCATCTAAAAATAATATTTCAGGGTCATGAATAAGTGCTCGTGCAATAGCTAGTTTTTGCTTCATTCCTTTAGAAAATTTTCCAACTATAATATCTCTTTTATCCCAAATTCCTAGCATTTTAAGGAGATATTTAATATTTTCCTCTCTTTTACTGTTTGAAAGGCCATATAATTTTCCATAAAAATCCAAGTTTTTAAAAGCAGTTAACTCATCGTAAAGACCTACATTGTCTGGCATTAAACCAATTATCTTTCTTAAACTGATTGCATCTTCTTTATTATTAATATCATATCCAGCAATTTTTGCAGTTCCACTGGTACTCGATATAAGACCAGCTAGCATTCTTATTGTAGTGGTTTTTCCCGCACCATTTGGTCCAACAAAACCAAAAACTTCACCTTCTTTAACATTAAATGAAATATCATCAACAGCAGTTAGAGTATCAAATTTTTTACTGAGATTTTCAACATCAATCAATTTTAATTCCTCTTAAACACTATTCATTCCTATTTAAATCATATTCAATAGCTTTTCCAAGAAGTTCAACTTTATCTAAGCTATTTTCACACTTATAGACCAATATTTCAACACCTTTCTTCTCGGCAATAGCTAATGTTTCTGCAAATTCAGGGTCACTATCCCAATTCGGTTTAAAGCTATTTCCATTTGGATTTTGTATTACAAAGAAAACAACAGCTCTATGTCCTCTCTTTTTTAATGTGATTAATCTTTTTAAATGTTTTCTTCCTCTTTCTGTAACACCATCAGGAAATAAAGCTACTCCGTCCTTTACTATGGTCACTCCCTTAACTTCAACATAACAATCACTATCATCGTTAGCTAAGTATATATCTATTCTTGTTTTTCCAACTCTTTTTTCTTGTTCTAAATGGAAATAGCCATGGAGTTCTTTTATTTTCCCATCTAAAATAGCATCAGANACAATTTTGTTAGCTTCTTGAGAGTGAATTGATACTAGTGCCCCATCATTTTCCACAAAATGAAGAGAATANTTTGTTTTTCTTTTTGGATTATTACTTGGAAGTAAATANACANTAGCTCCTTCCACTAAAAGTTTTTTACTTCTTCCAGTATTTGGCACATGAGTAGTAGCCCTTTTTCCATCAATTTCAACTCTAGCTTTAAAGCTAGTATGTCTTTTTATAAAAATTGCTTTGACATATTCACTCATAGATACACCATTTTTACTTTAAAGTATAAATTTCCTCTTTTAAATCATAATCAATAGCTTCTCCAATAAGTTCAACTTTATCCAAGCTATTTTCACACTTATAGACCAATATTTCAACACCTTCCTTCTCACTAATAGCTAATGTTTCACCAAATTCAGGGTCATTATCCCAATTTGGTCTAAAGTTATTTCCATTTGGATGTTGTATTAAAAAGAAAACAACAGCTCTGTGACCATTTTTCTTTAGTTCAATTAGCTCATTTAAATGTTTTCTTCCTCTTTCAGTCGGAGCATCTGGAAACATAGCTACTCCATCCTTTACAAGAGTTACTCCTTTTACTTCAACATAACAATC
>WRNS01000121.1 GCA_009776495.1 Methanobrevibacter sp.
TTATAATTTTATACTATTAATTATGAATAATAATATTAACTATAGTATAGTAATATTAAATATAGTATATTAATATAATTACAATATAATAATATTTATTTTTATAAAATATTATTAATTATTAATTAATCAAAAAAATTAAATTTTAAGATAAAAATCATTATATATTTATATAGGTAAGTTCAAAGTTATCTAAGTTATATGTCAAGTTGTATTTAAGGAATTTATGTTTATCAACATTTATTTCATATTTTAATATTAATTCATAAAAATTTATAAAAAGGATTTCAAAAAAGTTTATAAAAATAATTGGAATTTTATAAAAATAATTAAAAATCAATTTTGACTAATTTAATAATGATTTAAAATAGAGGTTTTTATAATGGCAAAAGCAAAAGAACATATAAATTTGGCGTTTATTGGTCACGTTGACCATGGAAAATCAACTCTTGTAGGACATGTTTTGTTAAAGTCTGGAGCAGTTGCTGAACAACAATTGGATGAAGGAGAAAACAAATTCAGGTTTCTCATGGATAAATTAGGTGAAGAAAGAGAAAGAGGAGTAACCATTGATTTAGCCCATGCAAAATTTGAAACTCCAAAGTACGAGTACACAATTGTGGACTGTCCAGGACATAGAGATTTCGTTAAAAACATGATTACTGGTGCTTCACAAGCAGATGCTGCAGTATTAGTTGTGGATGTTGTGGATGGTGTTCAACCACAAACAAAAGAGCATATTTATTTGTCTATGACATTAGGAATTAGGCAATTGATTATAGCAGTTAACAAAATGGATCTTGTTGACTATTCTGAAGATAAATTTAATGAAGTTAAAGAGGAAGTATCTACATTAATTGCAGGTATTGGATTTAAACCTTCTGAAATTCCTTTTATCCCTGTTTCTGCATATGAAGGGGATAATATCTCTGAACCAAGTTCTAATACTCCTTGGTACAAAGAAAAAGTTTTAATCCCTGCGTTCGATGAATTTAAAGCTCCTGAAAAACCTACTACCTTACCTTTAAGAGTACCTGTTCAAGATGTTTACTCTATAACTGGAGTTGGAACTGTACCTGTTGGAAGGGTAGAAACTGGAATATTGAAAAAAGGTGAAGATGTAATATTTGAACCAGCTGGAGCTTCTGGAGAGGTTAAATCTATCGAAATGCACCATGAAATGTTTGACTCAGCTGAACCTGGAGATAATATTGGGTTTAATGTTAGAGGTGTAGGTAAAAACGATATTCGTAGAGGAGATGTTGCTGGACACGTTAGCACAGCTCCAACAGTAGCTAAAGAATTTGATGCTCAAATTGTTGTTTTACAACACCCTGGTGCTATAACCGTTGGATACACTCCTGTGTTCCATTGTCACACTTCTCAAGTTGCATGTACCTTTTTAGAGTTGTCTAAAAAATTGGATCCTAAAACTGGTCAAGTTGCAGAAGAAAACCCTGATTTCATTAAAACAGGGGATGCAGCTATTGTAAAAGTTAAGCCAACAAAACCTATGGTAATTGAAAACATTAAAGACATCCCTCATATGGGTAGATTCGCTATTAGGGATATGGGTCAAACTGTAGCTGCTGGTATGTGCATAGGTATTGATGCTGTTAAATAAATAAATTAATATAGCTATTCTAATTTAATAACATTTAAATAGTATAAAATTAAATAGCTATTTTATCCTTTTTTTATAAGTTTAAATAAACTTATTTCTTTTTTTATTTTTGGAGGATGAAAATGCATCAAGCAAGGATTAAACTTACAGGAACTGACCCAGAAAAACTTAATTTTGTTTGTGATCAGCTAAGGAAAATTGCTGAGCGAACTGGTGTAGATCTTTCAGGTCCCATTCCTTTACCAACTAAGAAATTAGTAGTTCCAACTAGAAAATCACCTGATGGAGAAGGAAAAGCTACTTGGGAAAAATGGGAACTTAGGATTCATAAAAGATTAGTTGGAATTGGAGCAGATGAACGTGCAATGAGACAAGTTATGAAAGTAAATGTCCCAGATAATGTAAGTATTGAAATTGAACTTAAAAGCTAATTATTTTAATTGTTGATTGTAATTAACTGAGATTGTATTACAATGTATTAATTACTGACTATGTGTGATGTGATTGTAGTATTGTTGTACTATTGATATTAGCTAATTTTAAGAAGAGATTTAGCTAATTATCAAACATTAAATAATTTATTAACATCATGTTAAGCATAATGTTAATCTATTATTTAGCTACTTTTTTTATATTTTAATTATTTATTATTAATATTATTTTTTTTTAAAATAATGTTTTTTCTTTAAATAGAAAATATAAAATTGTTGCCAAGATAGCCTAGCCAGGTAAGGCGCAGGACTTGAGATCCTGTGGAGATTTTCTCCGCCTGGGTTCAAATCCCAGTCTTGGCGTTTTTTATTTTATTAAAATAAAGTATGTATTTTGTTATAATATCTAAAATCCATTTATTGGAAATATTTTTATTAAAATCCATATTAAAAATTGTTTATATATTATTTTTTTTTAAGTTTAGGTTTCACTGGATTTTCACTTTCACAAGGAACTCCTACTAAACAAAGACCACATCCATAACCATGCTTTGAGTCTATTCCTAAAGATTTAGCACGTTTTTTCGCTTTCATGCCATATGCCATATCAAAACATTTTAATTTATCAATACCATTTTCAGAAAGAGCATTCACTGGACATCTTTCAATACATTCTTTACAATTTTCTTCTTGATAATATAANCAGTTAGCAGTATGATTTTCATAATTCCTATCATCTGGTTCAATNANTAAATTTGTAACAAAAGATAAAAAAAGAACAGCTCTTCCCTTTTCAGTAATAAAACCTCCGTTTAAACAAAAAGTTCCCATTCCACAAGCATAAGCAATATGTTTTTGGGACCAATTGGAAGAAGCATTTTTATCTATAGTAATTTTAAAAAATTCCTGACTACTTGGATCTACTCCATCATATCCTTTTTCTTTTAAAATATTTGTAATAAAATCAGAAAATTCAGATAAAAAAGTTTTCCCAGAATAACCCATTAAAGTCCATTTTTTAGAAGGCACATCCCTTTGCTTATTACTTTCTATTATCTCATCACTAAAAGGCAAAGCAATAGAAATTACACTGCCTTCCTCCAGGGATTTTTCATCGAAAAATAACTCATATGCTTCGGAAGGAGTTAAATGAGATTCTTTAATTATTTTTTTAAAATCATCGAACATAGGATCCTTTGCAGATGCAAATCCTATTAATGGTTCCTTAAACCCATTTCCTTCTAAAAAATCGAAGTAATCCTCGCCATTTTCTTTCACATACTCTGTGATTTCCTCTATCAAGAAATCTTTCATAAAATCATCTCACTAATAATTTGCACCGCTTTCTTTTTTATAATATCAATCAAAATATGGGGGTATGTCTTCTTCACAATGTGGAGGAAGTTCATCTCAAATTATATGGTTCAATATATGAATAATGAGTATTTATTACCTCATTGAAGTAATTGTCTGGTGAAGGAGATTCCATTAATTTATTATAAATATCTTTACTAACATCTGTATATATGTATTTATTGCAATTATTGAAGATTACTTCTAAATATTCTCCATCGTGTTTTACACTATAAATATATTTAGATTCAATTAACAAAACCATTTTTTATACCCTGTATCTCTATTAATGAATTTTTATAATTTGTTTTTGAAAATATTTGTTGAATGATTGATTTGAATGATATAATCAAATTCTTAAAGCAAGATACTTGAAAAAAGGATGTTACTTGAGATAACTACATAAAATATTTCAATTTAATTTGATATTAGTTCAATTATACTTTAATAATATATAAATTTTTTCCCTTAAAATGATATTATTAATAAAAATAGGAATTTAGAAATATTTTTAAGAAAAGCTTATATATAGTAAAGTACAATGGATTAAATATCAAGTTTTCTTGATAAAAAATTTAATTTATGAAAAATATATTTAGACAATAAGTAAGTTTTTATTTAAAACCTTACCTCCTCCTTAGTTTCTCTTACTTATACTAAAAATCGTAATTTCATAAATTATTATTAATAATTGTTTCAATTAAGAGTAGGATAAATATAGGGTAAAACCACATCCTTATCCTTATCCTAATTTTTTTAACATTATTTATTATACATTCAATTTTACAATTAACAAGGAATTTTTCTTTAAGATAATAATAATCATAATAATAATCTTTATAATAATCTTAATAATAATCATAATAATAATAATTATAATAATAAATTATAATTATAATTTTTTTTTAGATTTTTTATTTTAAAAAATTGAAGATTTTCTAAAATTAAAACTTAT
>WRNS01000122.1 GCA_009776495.1 Methanobrevibacter sp.
GACGTCTCTTTACAAAATCCAAAGAAATACCTCTTTACTTTCGAAAAATTTTAGTAAAATGAAAAAATTATTTTTAACTTCTATAAAGTAGATTAAAAATTTATAAAATTATTTTTAATTATTATTAAAATAGATTAAAAATTTTAAATATTTAAAATTAATTAAAAATTACATAAATTAAATGATAAAAAATAATAAAGTTTAATTTTGAAAATTGAAAAATTGTAAATTATTTCCTAAATAGCTACACAAAAATATAACCACAGAGATTAAACAATAGAACTTCCACTAAACAGCTACACAAAAATATAATCACAAAGACTAAACAATAGAACTTCCACTAAACAGCTACACAAAAATATAATCACAAAGACTAAACAATAGAACTTTCACTAAATAGCTTGACTAATATATAGTCATACATAAAGGATTTTTTTATTTCAGCTATATCACTTAGTTTTTTATCATTTATTTCTACATTCTCAATTTTTTCATGGTGTTTATCATAATCAAGTTTAATCCTCAGTCCATCTAATTGACTTGTCACAGGAGTTGGAGATATAAGATCAGATACCATAGGAACTTGATTTTCAATCTGATTTTTAAGCACTATTGAAGGAGCCAGTGGAGGGTCATTTGCCATATATCTTCTTTTTTCATCCAAGATAGTTTCTACAACATTGACTAGTTTTCTAAGTGCTCTGATATTTTCTCCTCTTTTTAATCGTCGCGGAATTCTTCCAAGTCCACTGACATAAGCATCAGCACCAGGAAGATCATCTAAATCAATTTCAGGAGATCCTGTAACAATTACAGGAATATCTATATCATCGAATAAGAAAGCTTTGTCAATGATACATTGTTTAAAGCTACCTAATGCAAAAATAGCTAAATCATGCTCTTCGATTAATTTCTTCTCATATTCAGTGATTCCAGCCGTTCCTTTCCCTGCACCACGAGCAAGGCCAACCATATTATCTTTAGCCCCAAATCTACGTAAATATTCAGATATATCACAAGCTGCATGAGGTAAATGATGTCTTGCAAGTGTAGGAGAAACTATAGCTATTTCTGTACCAGCCATTGGTGCAGCAGTAATTTTACCTAATAATTCTTTAGCCTTTTCTTGAATCTTATCAACATCATCGATTGGAACAGCTATGTTTAAAATTAAGTCCATCTGCAATATATTTTCTTGAAGAACAAATCCACCTAAGTCTTCAATCAGCTCTTTCATCTCTTCACTTTTGTGGGTTCCACCAGAATATGTTAAAGTTTCATACAAATTTGTCATCTCCTAGATAATGAGCTTAAACAAATAATAATTAAATCATTAGCTATTTTCAAATCCTATTAAAAATTTTTAAATCCTTAAATTCTCAAATCCTTAATAAAAATTTTAAATCCTTACTAAAATATAGTACTCTTTCATGTCTATATAAAATATTAATAATTAATAATTAATAAAATTATTTAAAGATTTTTTAAAAAAATAATATTTACAAAATAAAAAATTTTTATGAAAAAAATATTTATAAAAAAATTATTAATTTAAAATAATTTATCTTAATTAAAAACAAAAAAAGTTTTTATCTTAACGACTTATTTTTTCTAAAATAGAATACCTAAGTTCTGCCCTTTTGATAGGATCTGAAGGAGCATTTTTGTGGGTTGGCAGTTCAACTAATTCGTAATCAGCAGAATCATCTTTTTTAATATCTAAGTAATCTGGAAATATAATATAGTCATATTCCTCCTCAACAATATTAAATCCCATATCTCCAACAATGTCTTTAATAAATCGAGAGTAAACTTTAACACGAAATTTAGAGTTAATCTTTTTTAAATCTTGTTTTTCATTCTCATTTGACCATTTTGTAGCTAAATCAAAACCATTGAATAAATTATCTAATATATCATCTAAATCTGTAGCTATTTCCTTTTCTTCATTATATTCATACACCATTTGAATACTTTCCTTTATCTGAGTGAAAGTATTAAGTTTTATAGCTAATGATGGTAAATTTGTCTTATTTTCAGATAATAAAATAGCTAAGTCAGCTTTTTCGTTGTCTACATTTACATTGACCTTAAAATCTTTAATTCCTGCAAGTTCTAATATTTTCTTACACATTGGAGTTGTAACAATAAGCATGATAATCACATTTTCATACATTATTTATTAATTTTAAACATTATAATATGATTTTTCTTATTTTTTAAATTTTTATTGAAAAAAGTTATAAATTCAAAAAATCTGATTTTAAAAAATTTTATTGAAAAAAGTTATAAATTTCAAAGACAAATAAAAACTATGAAAGTAAGTTTGAGCTTTGAAAAGACAGAATCAAATGATGTTTCTATAATGGTAGATGCTTTTAGAGCTAGTACATCGATTACAATAGCTTTAAACAAATTTAAAAAGGTGATTCCTGCATTTTCTCCAGAAATAGCTAGAAAAATAGCTATTGATACTGGAGGAATCTTAGCTGGTGAGAAAGATGGTGTGACCATAGAAGATTTTGACCTTGGAAACTCACCAGTAGCTATTGAAAATTACCAAACAGATGAAGATACTTTAATATTAAGCACCAGTAATGGAACACGAATACTTGAAAATATGAATTCCACAGTACTAATCGGTTGTTTTTTAAATGCAGAGTCAGTAGCTAAGCAAGCTATTAAAATAGCCACTTCACAAATTGATCTTGTTATGGCTGGATGGAAAGGAAAATTTGCTATTGAAGACTTTTTGTCTTGTGGTGAAATAATATCCCATATTATGAAAAGTCAAGAAGAAAATAAAAACTGTAAAGTAAGTGAATATGCTCAAAGTGCCATGTTAGCTAGTAGAAATGACCAATTACTAAGAAAAACAATATTAAATACAAGGGCAGCTAAGCGATTAGCTAAGTTAGGATTTAAAGACGATGTTGAATTTTCACTTAGAAAGAATGTTTCCCAAAATGTAGCTATTTATAAAGATGGAGAATTAACATTATCCAATTAAACACATCATGGAAAAAAAACCAATAATTTCATTTTTAAATAAACAAGGGATATTAATGATTAATAAAAATATAATGGAAAAAAAATCCCTCAAAGAAAATAATCATAACAATGATTTAAAAGAGATTTTTCTTGCTGGAGGATGTTTTTGGGGAATTGAAGCTTATATCTCGAAAATTAGAGGAATTGTTGAAACAAAAGTTGGTTATGCAAATGGGAGATTAGAAAATCCTAGCTATGAGGAAGTCTGTACTTTGGATACAGGTCACAGTGAAACTGTTAAGGTCATATATGACAGTAAAATAATATCTCTTCAAAGAATACTTGAAGAATTTTTTAAAATAATCGATCCTACCTCTTTAAATAGACAAGGAGGAGACATTGGAAAACAATATAGAACTGGGATTTACTATTCTAATGAGGAAGATTTAGCTATTATTAATAAAGTATTTGAAAATGAGCAAAAGAAATATAAAAAGGATATTGTAACAGAGATAGAAGCTATTGATATTTTTTATGATGCAGAGGAATATCATCAAAAATATTTAGAAAAAAATCCTGGAGGATATTGTCATGTTGATTTAAGTTTGATACCTTCGGATATTTTAAAAATTGAGAATACCTCTACTGAACAACCTGATGATGATGATGATGATGATTTTTATGATTATCAATTAGAAAAATTCACAGAAGAAGAAAAAATAGCTAGAGTTAAAAAATTATCAAAAGAACAGTATGAAGTAACTCAAAACAATGCTACTGAAGCACCATTTTCAGGTAAGTATAATTTTCATAAAGAAGAAGGAATTTATGTTGATGTAGTTAGTGGTGAACCATTGTTTTCTTCATTGGATAAATTTGATTCCTCTTGTGGTTGGCCCTCTTTTACCAAGCCAATAGCTAATGACAATATAACTGAAAGCATTGATACCTCTCATGGAATGTTGAGAACAGAATTAAAGAGCAAAATAGCTAAATCCCATCTTGGACACGTTTTTGATGACGGACCAAGAGACAGGGGAGGGCGAAGATTTTGCATAAATTCAGCTTCCTTAAGGTTCATTCCAGTTTCTAAAATGAAAAAAGAAGGATATGAAAAATTTCTTTATTTATTTTAAAAAACTTGTTTTTTAAACGTAGAAAAACGAAGTTTTTCTTGATTTTAAAAGTTTTGCTTTTAAAGTTAGAAAATCTTTGATTTTATTTATTTTAAAAAATTTTTTATTTTTAAAAATTAGAAAAACGAAGTTTTTCTTGATTTGAAAAATCATGAAATTTAATGAGAAATATATATCATGATTAAGAAAAATATATTATAAATAATAAAAATATATCATGATTAAGAAAA
>WRNS01000123.1 GCA_009776495.1 Methanobrevibacter sp.
AAAAAAATTAAACATGATTCATTATCTTTTTAAATTTATACAAATAAATAAATAAATAAAAAAAATTAATTTTTCTATTAAAAAAAAACTTATATTTTCAAATGAAAAACAGACTAATACTGTAAATTTTATGTTCCCATTACAAAATTTTCATTTAAACTTTTTAAAAGTTTTATAACCGAATAAGCAGCTAAAAGACTAGTTTTTGGATTGGCTTCACAAGGTAAATTCTCAGTTTTTGTTTTAAATTCACCAAAATCTCCTTTAACTATAACTTCATGAATATTTTTCTCAACCTTTGGATCAACAATAATTTTAACATCAATATCTTTATTACAAGCTAAACTTAATGTAGCNGCAACATTAATATTTACGGGAAANTCTTTNACAGCTTGTGATGCTTTTCCTTCAAAAAGAATTTCTTCTTTATCAACCTTTTTTCCAAGTGACATTGGGGGTTTTCTAGTGGTTAAAGTAACTTTATTAATTTCTCCAACAGATGCAGCTATGATTCCATCTAAACCAACGATAGCTCCTGATGGAATAAATATTTTAGAATTATTTTTTTTAGCTACTTTTTCCATTTGATTTCTTAATTCCACATCCATTAAAGCGCCTATACTCATTATTATAATGTCTTTACCATTTTCTAAAATTTTCAAACCATAATCTTTAACAGATGATGGGGAAGCAGCTTCTAAAACTAAATCAACATTATCTATCATATCCTCTATTTTAGAAACAGCTATTCCATTAGCTAATGAAGCTAAATTCTTAGATTGTTCAAAATCACGATCATAAAAATATTTTACAGTTATCCCCTTATTTTCAGAGGATATATTATTAACTATGAAATTAGCTATTGCTCCACACCCTAAAATACCCAATATCATTAAATCACAGCTTATTTTGAATTTTAAAATATAAAATAATTGATAAAATTATTAAGGATTAAAATTAGAAATTATTTTGATTGATAGTGAAAATTTTTAAAAATTAATTAATAAAAAAATATATTTTACAATTGAAAAAAAATTTTAGTAATTAAAATTGAGATGAAATTTTTGAAAAATATAATACTAATATTATTTTATCTTTAAATCATAAGTACATTAAATTATTTCCCTTGCCTCTTTTTGAATGTTCTTCTTTTCAAGATCTTGAGGATTGATTAAGATAATATCCCCAATTGCCTTAATCTTTTCATAATCAACATTTAATAATCCTTCCTGAAAAGGTCTTAGCTCATCCTCATCAGGAACTATTTTAAGACTATTTTTAAAAACTTCTGTGAAACTAACGTCTTTTTTTTCTGGTTCTAAAGCTCTTAATTGGAACTTAGAAATTGTTCCTAACCTCATATTAAGAACCACATCTACAACTCTCCCGACATATTCACCAGCAATTGTATATATATTTAAACCGTAAAAATCAGAAATTTCCGTCATATTTTCACCATTATCAAATTGCTAATTCACATCTTCAAAATTTTGAGAATCGATTAAGATAATATCTCCTATAGCTTTAACATCATCATAGTTAACAATGAAAAAATCCTGATTGTTGTCATCGTTATCATCCTCATCATCATCGAACATGAAGCCTTTCATAATAACCTTTCTAATATTAAGATCCTCATTTTCATTATCCTCAGGAGTAGGAATCTTTACTTGAAATTTAGAAATTGTCCCTAATCTCATATTAAGAACTACATCATAAACTCTCCCTAGATACCTTCCAGCCATAGTATATATGTCTAAATCACGAAGATTGGAAATTTCTACCATTTTTTCACCATTATCATCCTAAATATACAAAAAATTTAACAATTGAAAGTTAAAAGATTTTAACACATTTGAAAGTAAAAATATTTAACATATTTGAAAGTAAAAATTTTTACACATTTGTAAAGTATAAAAATTTCAAAACTGAAACAATTATAAGTTTCTTCATCTGGAGTTTATTGTTACTTTCTAAAAACTGTATTTATACTTTGTTTAATATAAACTTAAAGTTTCATTTTATTACTTTCTAAGAACTGTATTTATACTTTATTTAATATATATTTATAGTTNGTAATGAAAAATAGAAAATTTCATGAGTTAGGAATACTATTATAAATAATAAATTATTATAATAATGGAAAATATATTCCCTATATCGACTTGTAAAAAATGAAATTTTTCAAGTAATGAATACAAGAGGGATACTATGTGGGACACTACAAAAGATTATAGACTTTTAATTGCTCAAAAAGCCAATGATTTATTCAATAAAACCGTTGGAGGGGGAAGTTTTAGAGGGCGTTGGAATAAAAAAATGGCTTTGGAAAGTGCAAATTCTATGAATTCCGATTTTCACAGCCTTTTATACTCTTATTTAGAGCCAGAAGACTTAGCTAATTCTGAAGAAATAGCTAATTTAGAAAAAAAAGCGAATTTAGTCATTAGATATTTAGGTGGGGAGGATTGGGCCCATCAATTCATAAATCAAACACCAAAAGAAGATAAAGAAAAAGCTGAAGAAGCAATAGCTAAGACCAGATTTTTTTTAGATACCATTTTGCATCTTAAAAGAAGAATCCTTTTTGGACCAATTGCCGATCCTATTGTAGCTATTGATATAAATGTAGGAGAAATAATGAGTGTCACCAAACACCGACAATCAGATACTTTGATGATAACTAATGTTAACCTTGGAAAAAGAGCCATTAAAGTCATTACCAACGATTTAACTGTTAAAGATGGTAATGTTGTAGCTATTTCTATGCTTCCTCCCCAAACATTTATGGGAATAGCTAGTGAAGGAATGTTTTTAGGTTATGGCGAAGGAATTTTAAAGGACGTTGATGGAGAATTAGGATCAATGCCAAAAGGAATTCCATTGGAAGCATTGAATGAAAGTAGAAATTTGATTGAAAACTTTTTAAGTAAATAAAAAAAAAAAAAAATCAAATAATTTCACCTCAGATTCATTCCAATTAATTTTGTTTTTGTCATATCTTCTACAGCATATTTTATCCCTTCTTTTCCAATTCCACTTAATTTAAATCCACCAAAAGGCATATTATCAGTTCTAAAAGTAGATTGCTTGTTAATAAAAACTGATCCTGCTTCTATTTCACTTGCACATTTTAATGCATCCCTAATATTTTCTGTGAAGACTCCTGCTTGAAGACCAAAATCAGAGTTATTAGCCACTCTAATAGCTTCGTCAACTCCATCAACCCGAATAATTGGAGAAACTGGACCGAATGTTTCATTTTTAACAACCGCCATATCTTCTCTTACCTTATCTAAAATAGTTGGTTTGAAGAAATTTCCATCCCGATTTCCACCAGATAAAAGAATAGCTCCTTCTTTAACAGATTGGGTAACTGATTGTTCCACATTTTTAGCCGCATTTTCATCGATTAAAGGACCAATATCTGTTTTAGGGTCCATTGGATCACCAATTCTTAGTTTTTCAGTTTTTTCAATGAACAACTCAATAAAATCATTAGCTATTGAGTTATCTAAAATAATCCTTTTAACAGCCATACATACTTGACCAGAATAAAGATATGAACCTAATACTGCAGCATCCACAGCTTTTTCAATTTCAGCATCCTTTAAAACAAGTAAAGGATCATTACCTCCAAGTTCTAAAGTGATTTTTTTCATTCCAGCTCTGCTAGAAATAAATAATCCAGTAGCTACACTACCAGTAAAAGAAACTTTATCAATATTCTCATTAACAACTAACTCATCTCCAATTTCTCCACCATACCCTGTAACAGTATTTATTACTCCTTTTGGAAATTCTTCATTTATGATTTCAGCTAATTTTAAAGCAGCTAATGGTGCTTGAAGAGAAGGTTTTAAAATTACAGTATTTTTTGCAGCTATTGCTGGTGCTATTTTATGAATAGCTAAGTTAACTGGATAGTTAAAAGGAGTTATAGCTACTACCACACCAAGAGGAATCCTTTGAGTAAATGCAAAAAATCCTTTTCCACCTAATCCTGCATCAAGAGGAACCGTTTCCCCATAAATTCTTTTTGCTTCCTCAGCTGCAAATTTTAATGTTTCAACCGATCTTGCCATTTCACCTAAGGAGTCTTTAATTGGCTTTCCAGTTTCTTGTGTAATCAATTTAGCTAAGGGTTTTTCTTCTTTTTTTAAATTTTCAAAAGCATTGTACAATTTTTCAGAAATTTTTCGAGCAGACATTTTTTCCAATGACTTTTTCCCATTTTGAGCCGCGCCAATAGCTTTTTTCACGTCACCTCTATCACCTATAGGAACAGTATCAACAATTTCTTGATTATATGGATTTATAACATTGAAAATTTCTTCTTTTTCTTCAAATTTTCCA
>WRNS01000124.1 GCA_009776495.1 Methanobrevibacter sp.
TACTTTGCATGTTTATTTATATTCATTGCAAAAAATTTTTTATTTTTTATAATGAGAATAAATTATTAAAATCTTAAAAAATTTTTTTATAGAAATATTTATAATCAATAATCATGTTAATTATAGTTAATAGTCATGATTAAACATGTCAGAATCTAAAAAACAAATTTTATATATTTAGTTACGGAGCGTATTTAATGTTTCTAACAAGAATTTATTATGCAATAGCTTATTTCATAGTTCTCATTATTGAAATAATAAAATCCACAATAGATGTGAGTATAAGGATAATTAAAGGAGGAGAAATTAATCCTGTAATTGTTGATATTGATACAATTTTAGAAAGACCTATTTCTCAGACTATTTTAGCTAATAGTATTACTTTAACTCCTGGAACACTCTCTGTAGATTTAGATTCAGAGAATAAAATAATTAAAGTAGCTATCATAGCTCCAAGAGAAAAAAAAGAGGTTATTCCCTTTGAACCTTACATTAAAAAAATGTTAGAATAACCATGATTATAATTATTTATAAAAATTTTTAATTATTAATTAAGATTCCTTTAGTCTCATGGAATTATAATTCCTAGACTTAAACTAAAATGTGATGATTATGGACATACTTGTAATTTCAGAATATATTTTAATAGTTTCACTTATAATATTCATGTTTGCAGCTATTAGAATAGCTACTCACAGGACAATAGCCATGGGGCTTATTGGAAGCGCTACATTTTCTTTGAGTGTAGCTGTTCTCCTTGTAACAGTTGGAGAAATGCATAATATTGGTTTTTATAAAGACATAGCTCTTGCTTTACTTATACTTGGAGTAGTAGGAACAATAGCATTTGCAATGGCACTTAGGAGGATTTGATTTTGTTAGAATTTTATAGTTTAATAGATATCATTAGATCAATTATCCTCATCATTGCAGCTATTTTAATAGTAATAACTGCAATTGGAATTTTAAGGCTTAAAGATGAAATGGATAAAGTAATCTATGTTAGAATACATATGTTGGGTGTGATGGACATAGCATCTGTTTTAGCTTTAATTGGACTGAATCAGCCATTACTAGCATGTATTTACTTTATCTTAGCTCCATTCCTTGCTCATGCTATGGCAAATGCCTATTATCATGGAGAAGATACAGCTGAATATGAAATAAATGATGACACTGATAACTTAAATAGTGAAACGGAGGATAAAGCATGATAGAGTATGTAGTTATGATTGTAGCAATTTTAGGTTGTGTTTTTGCTTTAATGCAAAGAGACTTACTTAAAACAGCTATTTTAACTGGAATTACAGGAGTCTGCATAGCTTTCCTCTTCCAATTTTTACTGGCTCCAGATGTAGCTTTAACTCAAGCTATTGTTGGAGCAGCTATTGTGCCAGTTTTTTTAGCATTAGCTGCTTATAAAACTCAAAGGATGGATGATAAATGATTGATATTCTTTTAGACACACAATTAGCTTCATTATTGACATCGGCAGCTTTTATAATAATAGGGTTATACGCTGCGGTTTTCCTAGATAATGTAATAAAAAAAATCATTGGTATTGCATTTATTGAGGAAGGTGCCAATTTATTCTTAGTAACTTTAGGATATAAACCAGGAGGAGTGGTTCCAATTTTCTTACCAGGAATGAGTAGTGAATGGTTTGCTGCAAACTCTGCCTATCCTTTACCTCATGCACTAGTACTTACAAGTATAGTTATTGGAGCAAGTACATTATCAGTTATGTTAGCCATAGCAATGATTTTATACAAAAAACATGGTACTTTAAGTGCATCAGAAATGTTAGGTGATAAAAAATGAATGANTTTATCCCTTTAATGGTAATCATTCCCATAGCTTGTGCTTTACTTTTAAATTTACTTCACGAAAAAGATAAAACAGTGAAATTTNTGGCCATAATTGTAGCTATAGTCTTACCAATCATTCCTTTACTTTCAAATTTNGGTTTACATTATTTTGGTGGACATGCCCCGCTGATTGACAATTCAACACTTCTTGGAACCTTACCTAGTAACATAGCTGATTCAGCTTTAGCTCTTTTCCATCCAGCTATTACATATTCATATGAAAGTTTACAAAAGATATTTATATTTATTCTTGGAATAATAGCATTTTTTGCTATATTCACATCACTTAATGAAACTAAAAAGGTTTCTGGCCCTTATATGTTTTTAATGTTTATGGGAACAGCTGCTGTAACAGCGTTGTTACTTTCTGATGATATTTTCCATATGTATATATTTTTTGAAATAGCTGCTTTATGCCAAGTTGGAATCATACTCGTTTCAAGTACAGAGGAAAATTACGAAACTGCATTAAAATACATGATACTTGGATCCATCGGAGGACCATTATTATTACTTGGAATAGGATTTTTACTTGGTGTTGTAGGAAGTGTGAATATAACGGATATTATCTTTGCAATTAAACATAATCTAGTTGATCCATTTTCACACACATTTTTAATAGCATTTGGCTTAATATTTTTTGGTTGGTTGTATGCTTCAGGACTACCACCATTCCATACTATTAAATCATCAATTTATAGTAAAGCATTGCCACATTCTGCAGCTTTACTTCAATCATTTACAGTGATCACCTTTGTTGCATTAGGAATTGTAATATTTCGAATATTTTCATATCTCCCTTTCATGAAGATGACAATAATAATTTTTTCAGTAATAGCTATGATTTTAGGAGTGAGCATGGCTATAATGCAGACAGATATTAGGCGTATGCTTGGTTTTTTAGCTGTTGGGGAGTTAGGGTATATTGGTCTTGGTTTAGGTATTGGAACAACATTATCCATAACTGCAGGACTTTTCCAAGCTGTAAATGAGATAATAATAACTGCTTTATTATTCATTGGTTTTGGAACCGTGTTTTACCTTACTAAAACATCAGATACAAAGAAACTTGGTGGATTACTTACTAAAAATCCTAAAGTAGGAATTATGGTTTTAATTGGTGGATTTGCAATGGCTGGAGTTCCGCCATTGAATGGATTCCAAAGTAAATTAATGATTATCCAAGCTTCTCTAAAAGCAGGATTTCCTGAAATTGCCATTATAGCTGTTTTAATCAGCATTGTTACACTCATGACTTTCATGAAAGCATTCCATCTGATTTATTTAAAACCAAAACCAAAAGATTTGATTCTTGTAAACGAAAGTATTCCAAAATCAACTATATTTTCACTTGCAATATTATTAATAATATGTTTAATCATAGGGTTATTCCCTCAATTAGTTACAGACAACATTTATCCATTTGCTGCGGGGTTGGTATAATGGGATTATATGATATGGTTGTAAACTCATTTAAAAAAGTAGAAAAGAAAGTTATTAAAGATTCACCAACCAATGAATCAGTCTCATCAGCATTAGCTGCTGAGTTAACATTAATATCTACCTTGTTGATTGCAGCTATTATTTTAAGACATGTTAACATAATTTTCACCATAATAGTAGTTTTAGGCTTAATATTATTCTTTATTACAAACATGCCACTTATACATAAAATCAAAAGAGAACAAGATGATTCATTAGAAAAAATGATGTTTTATGTAATTTTAACTCTTGGAATTTTAATCACTATAATTTACTGGGGATCAGCTAATGTATAATCAATTTTCTAACAACTTATCAATTCCTCAAAGATTTCACTTATTTTTGGAGGTAAATGAATGTTAAACGGTATTAGAAGCTTAATAGCAACAATAGCTACTTTATTATTCAGTGTAACCTTGTTTGATGTGATGTTTGGTTTTAAAAATTTGATAACTCCTGGAGTAAGTAATATTTACAATGTTCTCGGTCAAAAGATAGCACCTAACATGGTAACTAATATTGTATTCGATTGGAGAGGATATGATACCTTAGGTGAAGCTTTAATATTAGTCACTGCAGTTGTTGTAGTTCTTTTAGTATTTGGAAGAGGAAAAATTGGAAACGAAGATGAAAATGATTTGAAGGAGGATGAAATATGAGCCCAATCCTTAAACTTTTTGCCCTTCCTGTTTCATTTATAATTATTTGTTTAGGTGTTTTAACCATATTAGGAGGACATATAACTCCTGGAGGCGGATTTCAAGGAGGAGCTATGATTGCNGCTGCNGTTATACTATGTGTTATTGTTTATGGAGTTAAAGATAGTCCCATAAAATTTTCACATGGTTTTATATCTGCAATTGAAAGTATTGGTGCATTAGGATATGTATTTCTAGGATTAGCTGGGTTATTATTTTCTGGATTTTTCCTCTATAATATTGGATCAGACATTTACAACATTGTTCCTCAAATAATTGTCAACATTTTCCATTATCC
>WRNS01000125.1 GCA_009776495.1 Methanobrevibacter sp.
ATTTTTCCTCAATTTTACCACAAATAAGCCAATAAAACTTTATATTTAATTTATCAAATCAATGACTTTGATTTCCGATGAAAGAAAATAATAATTAATTATTAAATAAATTATTATATTTAAATAAATTATATTAAAAAAATTATATTATCTACAAATTCAGTATATAATTTTATGAATATATCTATAAAATTACAGATATATATAATTATGGAAATTAGTATTAACTAGTTTTAAATTATTTATAAATTTTATTTAAGAAAAAAAAGTTGGATTACTATATAAAATAGATTATTACATTAAAAATCTCTTTTTCAGCAGAAATAATGAAAAATCACTTTAATTAATAAAATATTACAAAATTAATTTAAATTATGAAAAAAGAATAATAAAAAAATAAATAAAATATCTGAAAAAAAACTAAAAAAAAATCAATAAATTTTAAAAAAATAAGATAAAAAAATCTATTAAAAAAAAATTAAAAAAAAAATAAGATAAAAAAATCTATTAAAAATTTATTTAAAAAAAAATTAAAAAAAAAATAAGATAAAAAAATCTATTAAAAATTTATTTAAAAAAATTAAAAAAAAATAGATAAAAAAAAAGAAAAAAGATAATTAAGTACTTATCAGAATTATCCGAATAAAGCACCTAATCCAGCTGCAGCTTCTTCTTCAGCTGCTTCATCATCTTCTTCTTCCTCTTCTTCTTCCTCTTCAACTTCAGCTGCTGCTTCAGTAGCTGCAGGAGCTGCACCAGTTGCTGCTACAGGAGCTGCTGCCATAGCTGTTGTTTCCATAGCTTCATCTATGTCAACTTCTTCTAAAGCTGCGATTAATGATTTTATTCTTCCATCATCTGCAGTAATTCCTGCTGCTTCAATTATACTCTTAATATTTTCTTCATTAATATCTTTTTCTGTACTGTGCAAAATCATTGCTGCGTATATATATTCCATGTTTTCACCTTAAATTAATAATTTTAACTTTCGTAATTTATATTGTAATTTATTTGATTTAATTACAAAATCTAACAACATTGGTTAATTCAATTAAAAAGAATTT
The DNA here is from genome assembly GCA_009776495.1 of Methanobrevibacter sp. Taxonomy (GTDB): domain Archaea; phylum Methanobacteriota; class Methanobacteria; order Methanobacteriales; family Methanobacteriaceae; genus Methanorudis. Next base: position 1,065 of record WRNS01000125.1, read on the forward strand.
TAAAATCTGATATTTGTTTAAACCTTATCCAAGATAGGTTATAATCTTATCCAAAGAGAGCACCTAAACCTGCAGCTGCTTCTTCTTCACTAGCTTCCTCATCCTTTTCTTCACTTTCTTCATTCTCATCTTCTTCTTTATCTTCATTTTCCTCAATAACTACTGTTTCAGTAGTTACTGGAGCATTAGATAATTTTTCAATGAGTTCATCGTCGAGTGCACCTTCTACATCTTGTATTACAGAAGCTAAAGCTAACATCTTAGCATTTGCCTGAGATATTAAAGGTTCTGCTGTTTCACTATTAAGTATGGATGCATTCATAGCTAAGTTAAAGGATTTTGATTTAGCATTTTGGATAATTGCCACAATCGTGCCTTTGGTAGGTATTGACGCATTAACAGATAGATTGAATGCTTGAGTGTATGCACTTTGAAGATCTAGCAATGTTTTCTCTTCATCAATGATTAATAAATCAGAAGTAAAAACAGCTTTATCCTCATAAACCGCTGTTAAATCAATTCCTACTTCCATCGGATGTATGTCTAATCTTGTTAACATACTAGCTGCATTTTTAGAAACTTCTTCTCCAGCTTTAACAAGAACATGCTCCTTAGAAACTACGATTTTTCCTTTGTCAATTTTTGCAGGTATACCAACTTGCTGTAATTCACCAAGTAATGGACCTGGTTCAAAACCAGTATCTCCCGCTGGAACAATAATATCCTCAGGAGCAATATTGCCTGGCTTAGCTGGAGCAGACGTTTTACTACTTTCTAATATTTTGAACAATTTAAAAGGGTTCATATCAGTAAATACTATAGCTGGTTGTCCATCCATGTGATTAGAAAGATCAGAAATATTTTCTTTATTATCTTTACAATTTTCAAAGGCTAAATTGATTAAATTCTTCTTGGACATCCTTATAGTAGCTTTATCTTTTAAAGATTGTCTCATTTTTTGAAGTTGTTTTGCAGGAATGTTCAATAAATTTACAATACCCACTACTTCATGAGAATCAATCATGCCCTTAAGTTCTTTAACCTCTTCTTTTTTCCATTCAGCAACGTGAGCCATTAAATCACCCTCACTACTGAACCCATAGTTGTTTTAATAAACATGGATTTTATTTGGTTTCTTCCTTTCTCTAAATTACGATCTAAGATTGCAAGAACAGCTTCAATATTTTCAGCTATTTCATCATCAGACATGTCTTGAGTTCCAACTAAAGTTTGAATACTCGCTTGTTCTTTAACACCTATTTTAACAGTATTTTGTAATCTTTCTATGATTGGTTCTGCTTTAGCACTAGCAGGTACTGGTTTAGGCATTTTTTTCCTTGGACCTAAAACTGGTCCTAAGAATCTACCAACAAGTGGCATCATATCAGCTTGAGCTACAAAGAAATTAGTGGAATTAGCTAATTTTTTAGCTTTTTTCCTATCTTTACCAAGTTCTTCTAACTCTTCTTTAGTTACAACAAGATCTATGCCAGCGTTTTTAGCTTGAACCGCCAATTCCCCATCCGCGATAAATGCTATTTTAACATCTTTACCACGACCATTAGGGAGAGTAACTTCCTCATCAAACCGATTTTCTGGTTTTTTGACATCTAAATCCTTGATATTCATTATAATATCAATGGATTGTGTGAAGTTTCTCGGCTTAGCCTGTTCTTTTGCCTCCTTCACCGCTTCCATTATCTCTTGTGTCATATAAATCCTCCAGGAACTTTAAAAGTTCACTAATGGATATTTTTTTTGTTTCATGAGCAACTGAAAATCAATAAGCATTATTATCATTGATGTGAAAATCAATGAACATCATTATCATTATAGTTTTAGCTATAAATCAAATTTAAATATTATTAAATATGCTAATATTAATTTAGTCAATTGTATGAATTTGATTTAATCAATTGTATGAATTTAAATGCATCAATTACATATTGTAACATCATCTACATAACTAAAAATATATATTAAAATTTTATTAAATTACTAGATAAATTTATTAAATCCAAATAAACATTACTCAATAGTTAATATTTATTCTAGAAGAATATCATCATATTCTCCAGCATCAACAGCTTTTTGAGCTTCTCTTGGATCTTTACCATCAACTGTGATTCCCATACTTACACATGTGCCCATAACTTCTTTTGCACCATGTTTATAATCATTAGCTAATATGGAATCAAATTTCATCCTAGCTACTTTTAAAGCTTGCTCCACAGATAAATCAGCTACTTTATCTAAGCCAGGATCTTGAGATGCTTTTTCTATTTTAAGTTCATCCATGATAAGAGCAGTTGTTGGAGGAGTACCAATTTCAATTTCAAAATCTTTAGTTTCACTATCAATGATGATTTTAACTGGGACTTTCATTCCTTTAAAGTCAGCACTTTTGTTATTTATTTGTTCAACAACTTGCATCATGTTAATTCCGAAAGGACCTATCGCTGGACCAAGAGGTGGTCCTGGAGTGGCACTTCCGCCTTCTATAAGAATTTCAACTGTATCTTTGGCCATTAGTGAGCCTCCTTTTGTATTATTCTAATTTGATCACCTTTAACAGTAACAGGAATTGGAACTGCAGCTTCAATTAATTCCAAGACTACTTCTTCACGTGATTCATCAATACGAACCACTTTCGCCCTTTCTCCTTTGAAAGGACCAGAGATGAGCTCTACAATACTTCCTTTCTTAATAGAAGATATTATTGGCTCAGGATTTAGAAATTTTGAAATCTCTTCAAAAGTTACTATGCCACCATCTTTACTTTTATTGGTACCTTCTACAATACCCCTCAAATGAGGAATTTTTAGTGCAGGATTTTGCATATCAATTTTAGTTGCTGATTCAACTAATATATAACCTTTCAAGGATTCTGGCACAAGAACAGCTAATATTTCCAAACCACTATTCTTTGTCTTTCTAGCTAACATCCTAGCTACATTCCTCTCTTGACCTGCTGAGGTTTTAAGAGCATATATGGAATTTTTAGTATCCTCCATTTTAAAATACACCTATACAAATTAAAATTTCATTTATTTTTATAGATTAATCCTTCTGCAAACATTAATAGCTGAATTAACCTTAAATTGATAATTTTTAATATAAANATTAAATATAATCAAATNTGACAAAATTAGAATTATTTAATTTATGTAAAATTTATATTAACTCTATATTTTATTTTACAAGTATTTAAACTTTTCAAAGTGAAACACCAAAGTTTTTGACAATCATATTTGAATCAT
>WRNS01000126.1 GCA_009776495.1 Methanobrevibacter sp.
AAAAAAAATATTAAAAAAAAATTAAAAACAAAATTAAAAATTTAAAAAAAAATTATATAAAAAAATTATATAAAAAAATTATATAAAAAAATTATCAAAAATCATTTAAATTTTATTAAATTTTTTGCCTCATCATAAATTACTTCAAGGCCACACATACTTGGTACATAGTTAGCAGCTTTAGCAGAATTTACACCGATAATTTCATATCCTAATTCTTCAATAGGAGCTACTACCATACAGGTATCACACACTATATGTCCCCCTGCATTTTCAATAATCTTTGTAAAATTCATTCTATCAGCGGCTGCTTTAACATTTATTGAAGTGCAAATCCATAAATCATTAGCTAATTCCTTTGATTTGACTAAATTAGCTATTTCTTCTATTTCTTCAAGAGATGCATGAGGGCAACCTAAACAAACAAGGTCAGCTTTATCTTTAGAAGATGTTGTTAGTTTTTCATATGTTTCCTTAATATCTGAAGGAGAAAGATAAATTTTATCATTAGCTACTGATTCATGATTAGCTATTTTATATTCTGGAGTTTCATCTTCAATATGATATAATGCAACTGCTCCAGAGGATGCAAGAGCTGCACCTAATGATTTTAAATCATTGTTACTTGGTTTATTTTTTTTATTGTTTAAAATAAAATATGGAACTCCGTCTCCAACTTCGAATCCAATGATATAGCCAACTGCCCCATAATCAATTCCTGAGATTTCATCTTCTAGTTCTACTGTGTGAGTAGCTACTCTATTTTCCTCCAGGTGATAGGCATATTTTGGAGTTTTTCCACAAATAGCTGCAGCTAATGCTCCAGGACCACCTTCACGATTTGTTCTAGCTCCTATAACCGAATTGGTATAAGCTACTGCTGATGACTCTGAAAAAGCCACATGATCTTTAAATCTTGGAACATTACCAACAAGGTAAGGAGTACAAGTGCAAGTTTTAGAAATTCCTAAAGCTCCATAAGCATCCACAATTCTATTTTGCTTGTTAACAAAATTTATAGGAAATCCAAGTTTTTCCCAATTGTCTAAATCATTTCCTGCAGGATTGAGAGTGGATGGAACCTTAGCTATTGCTGTTTTATCATTAGCTAAATCTTCCAAGTATTCGAGTCCAGCATCTCCAATGGTTTTGTAAGAAACACCAGATATTTGAGCTGAAGTAATATCAACAAGACATTCTGCTTCATANATATCNCCTAAAGCNACTAATATCTCCATACTTTTTCTTATGGTTTTCCCATGCTCACCATTATACATTTTTTCTTCTTCTGGATTTAAATACATTGTATTCCTCACAAAAGTCTTTAAAGATTTAAATAATTTATATTCTTCGATAAAGAGAAATATTTAAAAATTCCAAGCTACTTTCCAAGTTGATGCTCAATAATATCGTTGAAAAGATTTAAAAAGTTATCTTTTTGATTATAAGGAATTAGAGCTCCAGCAGCTATATCATGACCTCCACCTTGACCTCCAAAACTAGAAGAAGCATCTTCAAGAGCTTTACCAAGATTAACTCCTTTTTCAACCATTTCCCTTGTGGTTCTTCCAGAAATTTTAATATCCTTATGTAATCTAGCTAATGTTAAAATGGGTTTATCTTGAGGTAAAAGGTCTATTGAAATTCCAACACTAGCTACTGTTCCCATAATTCTTTTTAAATCATTATCTTCGCTATATAAGTATTGAAAATAATCGTGACTAATAGAACCTTCTCTTTTAATCCATTCCATTCCTTTAATTAAACGATCTCTATATTTTCGCTGTGAGTCAATAGCTACGTCCATTGCCTTTTCACGTTCACCAAGACAGATTCCTAAAGCTAAACCAAACTTCTTATTCTTTCCACATGAATCAAGAAGATAGGCATATTCTTCTAAATCTCGAAGCTGTGGGATTTCTTTTGGGATGATATAAGCATTTCCAAAAATTGCTGGATTAATCTTTATCAATTCATTCTTTAAAGTGTCTCCATCTTCACCTTCTAAATCTGAAAATTTAATTCCAGGTGAAAGCCCTATTTTTTCTAAAAATGACTTTGATCCTTCTAAATCTCCAGTTAATCCAGGAAGTCCTGGATCTAAAGTGTAAGTTAATGATTTATAAAGTGGTTCCTGATTCTTTGAGACTATTTTTAAATCATCACGAATTTCTAAAACTTTAGATTCAATTCCATCATCTAGAATCAATTTATTTACGCTTAAAAATCCTTTTTGACCTTGCATATCACCAAATGCACCGATTAATGCAAAGTAAGCAAGGTGTTTTTTGCCATTTTCCCCAAGATCCCGAATAGAAAGATAAGAAGAACCTGCTCCACTTATCTCTGTACTTCCATCGATTCCAAAAAGATGAGGATTTACATGGACAACATTTTCACCAGCTTCAGTATCAGCCACTTGATGATGATCTGCAATGATCACATCAGCTTTTAATCGATTAATGTGTTTTAAACAAGCACTACCCATATCTAAAAATACAAATAGCTTATAACTTTCTTTAGCTAATTCTTTTACAAATTCTGTTTTTAATCTTGAAACGATACTTGTATGGAATTGTCCACCTTCTTCTTTTATAGCATTAGCTACTACAGCAGCAGCAGAAATTCCATCTGCATCATTATGAGATATGATTCTTATAACATTTTCTTGGCTGATATGTTTTTTTAACATATCACAAGCTTCATTAGCCCTATTTAACAAGGAGCGCTGCTTCTTGAGGGTCATATCTCCATCCTTCAGGTAATTGCTTATTATTCACATAATATGCCCCTAATCTTCGTATCCTTGCTTCAATAATGCTTAGACCTCTTTTAGTATGTAAATCCTTTGGATTTTCTTTAAGATGGTCTCTAATGTTAACAGCTCTTTGAATTAAATTCATAATATCTTCTGGATATTCTTGAACTTGTTCATTACGTTTTAATATAGCTGTGATTTTTTCACCAGTAACTGCTTTTACACTTGGAACCCCATGTTGGTCTCTTAAAATAATTCCAATTTCACTGGTAGATTTTCCTTCTTTTGTAAATTTTAAAATTAATTCTTCTATTTCTTCATTTGAATAAGCTATCCATTCTGGTCTTTCCATAATATTACCTCAATATTAAATTTAATGATAAATCATGAAAGGTAAATAAAATTAGCTATAATATTCTTTATAATCCACTAAATAATTTTACTTTTAAATAAAATAAAATATTTTTACTTTTAAATAAAATTAAATAATTTTACTTTTTAATAAAATTAAATAATAACTTAAAAATTTATAATTTTAATATAAAGAATTTTATTGAAGTTATCATTCAAATAGCTATTAAAAAATGATTTTAACAATTTTTATAATTATATATGAATTATTAAATAAGTTAAAAGATTAAATTAGTTAAAAGCTATGAAAATACATTAACCTCAAATATTTTATTACTTAGCTATACTATCAATATACCAATCAATAAATGATTTTAATGAATTTTTACGATGAGAAAACTGATTTTTTTCATCTCGACTAAGTTCACCAAAAGTTTTACCTTTTTCTCCTACATAAAAAATAGGGTCAAATGCAAAGCCAAGTGAACCTCTTTCTTCAGTTGAAATTTGTCCTTGGACACTACCTAAAAAAATCTTGGGCTCGGAATTGGGGGCACAATATCCAATAACCGACCTGAACTCGGCATAACGGTCCTTAGGATTATTAATATCTTTCATTAGCTTTAAAATTCCTTGATTTCCTATAGTTTCTTGAACATAAGATGAGTATGTTCCTGGAAAATCATTTAAAGCTTTAATGAATAAACCAGCATCTTCAACTATCACAGGTTTATTTAATTTCTCACAAGCATATTTTGCACCTGATTTAGCTACATCTTCAAGTGTTCCTTGAACTTCTGTGTAACCTAAATCAATATGCTCCAATTCAATGTTGAATTTTTGAAAAATTTTTTCTGCTTCTTTTACTTTGTGTTGGTTACCAGTAATAAATGTTATCATATTAGTAAAATTATAAAACGATTTTTATATATTTTTCTAGAAATGAAAAATATCATAAAAAAAGAATTTAGTTAAAAAAGAATTTAGTTAAAAAAAATTTAGTTAAAAAAAAAAAATCTAAAAAAAAATTCTTGAAAATCAAAAAATTTCTTTCTAGAAGATCAAAAAATTTCTTAATTAAAATCTTAATTTAGAAAAGTTTTAGAAAAAAGAAATAATTTATATTTTTATAATAAATTTCATAT
>WRNS01000127.1 GCA_009776495.1 Methanobrevibacter sp.
TTTTAAAATTCTTTAATTTTTATTTTAAATATTTTTTAATTTTTTTAATTTTTATTTTAGAATTTTATATATTTTTAATTTTTTTTTTAATTTTTTTTTTAATTTTTATTTTAGATTTTTTTTTTATTATTATTAATTATTATTAATTGAAATGTGTTAGTAATTAATCATTAAATAGAGTTACTTTTACTTCTTCTCCTTCGTCTATTAATTCCACCGATTTTGGAATTTTCACATAACCGTCTGCATCAGCTAATGAAGTAATAGCTCCAGAATCTTTAATGATAGGAATAGCTAACTTGTCTTCTAATTTAACTAAGCTATATTGCATTCTGCCTTTGGAAGAATGTAACCTCTTGGAAAGAGTAGAAGTGACTATTCTACTTTCTTCGATTTCATTTAAACCAGCTAATCTCCTAATATTTGGGGCAATGAATACATTGAAAATAATCAATGCCGAAACAGGATTTCCAGGAAGCCCAATAATTATCTTATTATCAATTTTTCCTATTATGGTTGGTTTTCCAGGTTTTACAGAGATTCCATGGATTATTACTTCTCCAATATCATCTAAAACATGTCTTAAAACATCTCCAACACCTGCCGATGTTCCTCCAGAACATATTACGATGTCTGAAGTCTTTAAAGATTTTTGGATATTTGTTTTTAATTCGTCATAGTTATCTTTTACTATTCCTTGAGCTATCCCATATCCTCCACAAGATATAACTGCATTTTTAATTGCATTGGTGTTAACATCATAGATTTTTCCATATTTTATTTCTTCATTTTCTTTTAAAAGTTCATTTCCAGTTGAGATAATGTTTATTATGGGACTTTTAAAAATAGCTATTTTATTAATTCCTTGGGCACTTAAGACTCCGATTTTATCAGGGCTCAATATTGTTTTCTTCTTTAAAAGTAATTTATTCTTTTCAATGTCAGAACCTTTGATAGCTATGTCATCGTTCGGTGCAACACTTTTAAACAAGAAAACATCATCCTCTTCTTTTTCACTAAATTCTACCATAGCTACTGCATCTGCACCATCGGGGATAGGAGCACCAGTACTTATTTCAACACATTCTCCTTTTTTCATGGTTTTTTTACTAAAAGATCCTGCTTCTACACTGTCAATACATTTTAAACTGATTGGGGTTTCTTCACTCGCCCCAAAACTATCTTTTGAATTTATAGCAAAACCATCTTTTAATGAGCGATTAAAAGGAGGAAGATTAATTGAACTTTTTATATCAAAGAACAATACTTTTTTATAGCTATTTTCAATAGCTATTTCTTCTGACTTCTGAGTATAAAGTTCGTTAAATAACTCTTTTATAATTTTTCCTGCTTCTTCCACTTCTTTTATTTTTAGAAATTCAGTTCCCATTTAATCCTCCTCAATTAAAGTAGTTGTAAATTTTCAGTTTTTTTGTTTTTTTTGTTTTTGTTTATTTTGATAAAGTAATATTAATTGTTAATTAATTTAAATTGTTTTTATATATTATGAATTAATTATTTTCTTACTCTATATATCATAGTATTTATACAAGGAGATATAAAAATAAGTCATATATAAGATATTAATATTTTATATCTATATTTTGATTATTTATTCTTTAATAAAAAAATTTTGCAGACGAATAATATTTTTATTTTCCTGTGATAAAAATTTGTTGAAACAAGAAGTTTCAATTAGGAGGAGAGTTTTTGAGAAGAGAACAAGATGCACAACCATTTAAAAGAGTTAGAACTCCAAGAAAAGGAGAAATGCCTGGAGTTGTCGAACAAATTATGGGTCATGGTAAGTTAAGAGTCAGATGTTCTGATGGAAATATTAGAATGACACGTATTCCTGGAAAAATGAAGAAGAGGATATGGATACGTGAAGGAGATGTTGTTCTAGTTAAACCTTGGGATTTCCAAACTGATGAGAAAGCAGATGTTATTTGGAGATACACAAGAACCGAATCTAATTGGCTTGAAAGAAAAGGCTTTCTAAAAATGTAGTTAGATTGAAAATTGAAATTTAATCTTTTTTTTAAAAAAATTTTATTTTTAACTATTTTTTTCCATCTTTTATTAGTCTGCCTTGGATGATATTTATTTTTACATTATTAAGGCATTATCCATATCTATTGAAATTGTTTCATAGAACCGGGGAAAAAATTTTTATATTTCATTTCATATGAGTATAGTTTGATTTTTATAACATAATTTTGTTTGATATTAATTGTTTGATTTTTAATTTTGAAAAAAATTGAAAAATTCAAGTTTTTATTTATATTTATTTAATTTTACACATTGGTTTAATATTTACTGTATTTTGAGGTTTTTATGGAAGATAAAATAGCTAAAGCTGATTTTGAAATGGAAAAAATTGAATCTCAAAAGAGGATTAAAGGTGTCGAAGATCGGCGAGTAGCTAGTGAAATATTTGACAAACAAACGCTTGAAACACTATATAAATTAGCTAATCAGAACTATATGACGGTTCTCAATGGAGCAATTAGTACAGGAAAGGAAGCTAATGTTTTAAAAGGGATTAAAGATGATGATTCTTTTGTAGCAGTGAAAATTTATAGAATAGCTACTTCTGATTTTAAAAAGATGCAATATTACATCCAAGGAGACCCAAGATTCAATTTAAAATCTAATAACAAAAGACGTTTAATTAATTTATGGGTGAATAAGGAATTTCGAAACTTGAAAAGGGCTAGTGAAGCTAATGTTAGTGTTCCCGAACCGATTATAGCTATGAATAATGTTTTACTTTTGGAATTTATAGGGGATGATTTGGGAAATCCTGCACAAACTGTGAAAAATCAAAAACCTGAAGATGTGGATGACTTTTTAGATAAGTTACTTATTGAAATTAGAAAGTTTGTTGAAGATGCTAATTTAGTTCATGGGGATCTTTCAACATTCAATATTTTAAATAAAGATGAAAAACCTGTAATCATTGATGTTTCTCAATCTGTGGTATTGGATCATACAATAGCTAATGAACTTCTAAAAAGAGATATTAAAACAATAGCTAATGAATTTAAAAAGATGGGATCATCTAAATCTTTTGAGGATATTAAAGAGTTTTTAGATTTTAATCTTTAAAATTTCCTTGAAAATACTATTTTTAATAAAATCTGAAAAATTTTTTTTTCAAGAAATATATGGTTAATTGTGAATTTGATTAATGTTTATTTTTTTCTCTAAATATAACGCTTTAAAATTAATTTTATTTTTTTATTATCATAATTTTCCAAATACTAGAAAAATTTAAGATAAATGATATTTTTTTTACTAGTCCGTTATAAGTTATCTTAAAATGTCTATTAAATAAAAACATTTAAATACATAAAAAACATATTACTATTTGTAGGGAAGGGTGACTGATAAATATGTATATGAAAACGTGGTATTATTTGATAACTATTCAATGAGTTTAATAATTAAATGGAATAGTTTTCTTTTTTTTGTTTGGGTACAATTGAGTTTTAACTTACAGTTTTTAGGTTTTTATCCTTAAAAAACAATAAAACTCTTTCATGCTTAATATTGGTATGATATTAAGTTTTTATGAATGAAAAAATAGCTATTTTTTTTTAATTTTTCTATTGTTAGGTAATTTTATATTACTTTGCAATATTTATTTTTAAATAATATTCAATAAAAAAAAAGAAATAATAGGAAGTAATCTTCCTATCTAAAAATTTTAATTTTAACTTATACCACAATTACAGGTTTACTATCTTCGTACTCATATCCTACAATTTCCCAGACACAAGTCCATACGGTTTTCCAAACAGTTTCCCATCCTACAAATTTGTATCCGATGATTTGGCAGGAATATCCTACAAATTCATATCCTATGATTTTACAGGTGTATCCGATGATTTTATCAGAATATCCTACGAATTTGTATCCGACAAGTTTGGTTCCTACTTGTTTGAATCCGATGATTTTGCAGTAGTTGTATCCGATGATAGTACAGTAGTCATATCCAACAAATTCTTGTCCGATGATTTTGCAGTAGTTGTATCCGATGATTTTACTGTAGTCATATCCAACAAATTTGTATCCAACAAATATGGTTCCAATTTGTTTGTAATCGATGATTTTGCAGTAGTTGTATCCGATGATTTCATCAGTGTATCCGATGATTTCGTCGGTGTGTCCGATGATTTCGTCGGTGTAGCCGATGATTTCGTCGGTGTGTCCGATGATTTTACAGGTGTGTCCGATTATTTCG
>WRNS01000128.1 GCA_009776495.1 Methanobrevibacter sp.
TGCTGGAACTTTAAGCCGAGTAAAAAGTTTTGTACATAGTATTCCTAAAATGATTACTATCCCAATACTTAAAACCATTTCCTCCAATTTTCCACTCTCTTTACATTAATGAAGTTTAATAATTATTTTTTTGATGTTATTCGTACTTTAGATTCTTATTTTTAATTATAAGTTTTATTAATCTTTTTAATATAAATAATTAAATATTTTTTTAATAATAAATTAGATTCAGCTGTTTAATATTTAGATTCAGCTATTTAATATTTATATTTAAACATTTTTTTTAATAAGAAATTAGATTTGACTATTTAATATTTTTCCTATAATAGTTAAATGTTTCTATAATTTGATTTATTTTGTTTAAAATGAAGTAAAAAAGCATATTTCCCTTTTAAATATCATTAGCTATGATTTTTTATAATAAAATAATATATTATGATGAATAATTTTGTGAAAATTGTTCATAAATTGTTTACAATTTATATATAAATTGTTTATAATTTGTAGATAAAATCTTTAAAAATTTTCATGAAATAAATTGTTAAAAATTTTAAAAAAATTTATTTTAATAATTATTTGTTTAGTGAAATTATTTTTTTTAAGAAATTATTTAAGGAGGAATATTGAAATAAATTACATGGATAAATACATTGAACATCCTTTAATAAAACCAAAAAGTGTAGAAGCTCGTATATATCAGCAAATCCTAGCGGCTGATACCTTAAAAAAAGGAAATACTATGATAGTAGCTCCTACAGCTTTAGGTAAAACATTAGTTGCTATTTTAGTAGCTGCAGATAGATTAAAAAAAATTAAAGCCTCAAAGGTTCTAGTTTTAGCTCCAAGCAAACCATTAGCTATTCAGCATGAAGAGAGTTTTAGGGATTTTTTAACTGTAAAATGCACTTCTATTACAGGAGCTGTGAAAGTTGATGAGCGTCAAAAACGTTGGGAGGAGTCTCAAGTTATTTGTGCAACTCCTCAAACTGTGGAATCCGACTTACTCAATGGTAGATACTCTCTTGAAAATGTTTCCCTTACGATTTTTGATGAATGCCATCATGGTGTTGGTTCTTATGCTTATGTTTATTTAGCTCATAGATATGTAAAAACAAGTAAAAATCATTTAATTCTTGGTTTAACAGCATCACCTGGTTCTGATAAAAGAAAAATCAAAGAAATATGTGAAAATCTTTTTTTTCAACATATTGTTGTTAAAACCGAGGAAGATAGCGACGTGAAGCCATACTTTAACCCCATTGAAATTGAATGGGTAAGAGTTAAAATGACTAGTGAGCTTGAAAATATAAGAAAACATTTAAACAAACCTTTAAATATTAGATTGAAGATGTTAAAAAGTTTGAATGTTATAAACACCGTTTCAGTGAATAAAACAGATATTTTAAAAGCAAGAGGAATGGTTCAAAATAGAATAGCTCGTGCAGTCAATCCTCCAAAGGAATGTTATCAAGCTATTTCTGTTTTAAGTGCTGTTATAAATGTTCAACACTCTATTGAGCTACTGGAAACTCAAGGAGTAGCTACTTTAAATAAATACATAGCTAGATTAAAGAAAAAAAATACTAAAGCAGCTAAAGGTCTTTTAATGGATCCAAATTTTTCCAAAGCCGTGATGCTTAGCTATCAAGCGGAAAAACATGGATGGGAACACCCAAAACTAAAAAAATTAATTAGTATTCTTAAAAAAGAGCTTAAAACCGAGGATAATACTCAAACAAAACTTACAAAAGGTAAAAAAGAACAAAAGAAAGATAAAAATCATCAAAAAATTATTGTTTTCACTCAATTTAGAGACACTCTTGAAATGATTTATCAAATGTGTGAAAAAGAAGGAATTAAATCTGTGAAGTTCTTTGGTCAAGGAACAAGAGATGGTGAAAAGGGTCTATCACAGAAAGAACAGCACCAAATAATAAAATCATTTAAAATTGGAACATACGATGTTTTACTATCTACAAGTGTAGCTGAAGAAGGTATTGATATTCCATCGGTTGATTTAGTAATTCTTTATGAACCTGTTCCTTCAGAAGTTCGTATGATACAAAGAAGGGGTAGAACTGGAAGGAAAAAAACTGGGCAAATGAAGGTTTTAGTCACTCAAGGAACAAGAGATGAAGGATATTATTGGGCAAGTATCCATAAAGAAAATCGAATGAAAAGACATTTAATAGATAAAGATTCCCTCAATGAATTAAATGTTAGAACTTTAGAAAAAATTAACACAGAACTAAACTCTAAAATCAGAAAATCCAAAGATTCTGCTGATGATAGCTATAAAAAAGATGATGAACAGATTGGAAAAGATGATGAAGATAAAGATAATACTAATTTAAAAAATCAGGAAATCATAGTTTATGCCGATTCAAGAGAAGGGAATTCAAAAGTTTTAAGAGCTTTAGATACTATCGGTGTTAAGATAAGAATCAAACCAATGACAGTTGGAGATTATCAGGTAAGTGAGGAAGTAGCTATTGAGAGAAAAACAGCCAAGGACTTTGTTGATTCTATTGTTGATAAAAGATTGTTTAAACAAGCAAGACAAATGAGGGAAGAGTTTAAAAAACCTATAATGATACTGGAAGGAGATGATTTGTACTCTGGGTTTATTGGTCCTGATGCTATAAGAGGATCAATAGCTTCAATAGCAATAGATTTTGGAATAAGCATTATTCCAACAAGGAACTCTGATGATACTGCAGCTATGATTAAGAGAATAGCTATTCGAGAGCAAAAAGAGGGCAAGGTTGATATTCAAATTAGAACAGAAAGGAAACCAGTTAATCTTTGGGAGCAACAGCTATTTATTATTGAATCACTTCCAAACATTGGACCAGTTACTGCAAAAAAGCTTCTTGGTAAATTTGGAACTGTAAAAGCTATTGTCAATGCATCAGACACAGAACTTCAAGAACTTGAGGGGATTGGCAAAAAAACTTCTAAAAACATTAGAGAAGTCTTAGATAGTAAATATTTATATTTTAAAAAAGAAGAAAATGATAAAAAATTATTATAATCATTGAAAAAATATTTTTTTAATATTTAAGATAAAGAATAAATTGAAAAAATTATTAAAAAATAAAAAATTCAATTATTCGTTTTCATTCTTTTCATTTAATGGTTTAAGATTATGATCACAGTTTAAATGGTTACAATAGCTATTCAAATAATGAGAATTGTTCTTGTTTTAAACTAGGAAATACTCAATAACTTGTAAAACAAGTTTTATTGATTTGAATAGCTAATATTTTTGGAAGTAATAAGCTTCATCTCCTGAATAACGGAGATTATCTATTCGAAGTCCATTGTTATCCAAAAATTTATAAGGCATTACAAGAAGTTTTACTGCTTTATTATTATAATCTGACCCATATCCACTCCTTATTTTTTTAAATGACTCTTTTACATTAGTAGTTGTAATTTTTCCATTATTTACCTTGAAATTGCCTTTTTGAGTGATTTTGCCTATGCTAATTTGAGAACTACCAACGTATATGCTTTTCGTCCAAAGAGAAACAAAAGTTCCGTCTGATTTGAATGTGATATATTTGCCTTGTTCACTAAGCAACCAACCACGGTTTTCACCCCATGATCCAACCAATTTCTTTTCTTCAGTATTTAAAACTCTTGAACTTGCTTTTTTCTTCCACTGGGCAAAATAAGTAACATTTTTTGTTGGTTTAGTATTCACACTTATTTTAGATCCACCACTTTTCTTCGTATACCATCCTTTGAAGGTATATCCAGTACGTTTTGGTGTGGTGGCAAGCTTTTTTAGCTTGGAACCTTTTTTGACTGTGGTTGATACTGTCTTTTTTGAACCTATTTTCCCACCATTAGCATTCCAAGTGACTTTATAGCTAGTAACTTTTTTTTCTTTATATTCTACTATCTTTTCTTCTTGGCCTGTGTTAACAGCATAAGTAGTAGTTGTCATTACAGATATCATGAATACTGATAATACAAGTATTATGAATAGCTTTTTAGTTAATTTTTTCATTTATAAACCTCATAAGATGTGGCAAAAGAGCCAAACTTCTTTTATTAATTAATTTCCTTATTTATATTTATCACAAGAATTTTTTTTCTTTGAGATAATCTTGATTAAGATAATAATACTTTAAAATATATCATATTTAAATATTATGAATAAAAACTCTTCAGAAAAAATGGGGGGGGGG
>WRNS01000129.1 GCA_009776495.1 Methanobrevibacter sp.
TTTTAAAATATTTAATAAATAAAAATAATATTTTGAAATATTAATAAAAATAAATTAAAATTACTTTTTTTTAAAAAAAAAAGTTAAAAAAAATTAAATAAAATAATATTTTGAAATATTTTTTATTTCACATTAAGATTCTGTGGTGGAGATTATTAATCTACACCAAACTACTCTTATAATCGAAAACATTATATATGATGAAATTTAAAATTTGAATCTAGTTTTTATTTTTCTATTTAATATTCTTAAAAGCAATTTTATAATATATAATGTATAAATACAGGCCAGTGGCTCAGCTTGGTTAGCGCGCACGGCTGATAACCGTGAGGTCCTGGGTTCGAATCCCAGCTGGCCTATTTCTTATCATAATACTTTTTTATCAATGTTTATTTTTAATCATTTATCAACTTTCTAATAATGTGAAAAAAGGACTATTAACCAGTTTATCACCACCTAACAATTAAAAAAAAGTCAAATAATCATTTTATCACTATCTAAAAATTAAAAAAATACAATTAATCATTTTATCAGGTTTTATAATGTGGGAAAAGTTAAATAAGAAATTTAAAAAATATCCTGCAAGGATGAATGTTGCTTGGAAGATGGTGGAGTTAGGTTTAAGAATAGATGAAGACAATAAAATTTTCTGTGGTGATTTAAAAATTAATGATGTTGCATTAGCTAATGCAGCTAATGTTGATAGGAGAGCTGTGAAATCAACAGTAAAAACTATTTTAGAAGATGAACAGCTTTCTAACATATTTAAAAACATAATCCCCGCAGGAACCCTTCTTAAAAATATAGCTAAAAATTTGGGATTAGGAGTTATAGAAATAGAGGTAGGGGATGAAAATACTGGAATATTAGCCGAAGCCAGTAAATTAATCTCTGCAGAAAAGATTAGTATTCGTCAAGCTTACGCAAGTGATATAGAACTTGAAAATAATCCTACATTAACCATAATAACCGAAGAACCTGTGAAAGGAAACTTGATTAATAAGCTATTGAAAATCAATGGTGTTATTAGGGTATCTATCTATTAATTTTTAAAAAAATGATATTTTATGTAAAAAATAAAATTTTAATGAATAATATAAAAAAAATAATATTTTATGTAAAAAATAAAATTTTAATGAATAATATAAAAAAAAATAATAAATATAAAAAAAATATAAAAAAAACTTTTTTTAAAATTAGCTATTATTGCTTTCTGTTTGAGCTAAACGTTCTTCATCTTCTTCATCTAAAATTTCTAAAAGGTCATCCCANGCTTCTAANGATTCTTTAGCTGCTTCATCTGATAAAACTTCAATAGCATATCCTGCATGGACCAGNACNTATTTTCCTATTTCAATTTCCTCTATAAGGTCTAATTTTATTTGTTGTTTAACTCCTCCGAAATCAACAAACCCTATTTTTTCCTCTTCATTAATTTCAACTACTTGAGCTGGAGCCGCAATACACATATAATCATATCTCCTTTTTATAATCAATAATTTTTAATAATCTAAATCTTTATAAACAATCTTTAATTATCTAAATATTTTAAATAATTCTACTAATTATTTTAAATAATAATCTACTAATTTAATTTTAAATAAAAATCTACTAATTTGATTTTAAATAATAATCTGTTAATTTTATAATAATATTAATAAAATAAATTAATATTTAAGAAACAGTGACAGCTAATAAAAAATGCTATCAATATTCAATTGAAAAAAAAATTGAATAAAATAAATATTATAACAAAATATTTTACTTTAAATTATATAAAATTATGCAAATTTTATCTTTTAAATATTGACTTTTTTTTAGTTTTTAAAAAAAAAATTTTAAAAAAAAAATTAAAAAAATTTTTAAAATAAAATTAAAATAAAATAAAAAAATTAATAGCTGTTGTAAATAAAAAACATTACACAGGAATAATGATATTTGCACAAAAACTGTAAAAATAGTATATTAATATTATCATATAACTTCTGTAAAGTAAGTATATTACAAATGAAAAAAGGTTTATTGAGGTTTTATCCATGAAAAACATAATAATCGGAGCAGGCCCTGCAGGTAGATTAGCTGCATTAGAATTAGGAATCTTAGAAGAAGAAGTATTGCTTATAGAAAAGAAACACATTGCAGGAACTTGTTTAAATGAAGGTTGTATGGTTGTATGTGCATTAACAGATATAGCTAGATTTTTAAATAATAAAAAACATTACGAATCTTTAGGGTTGATGAAGGGAAGTATCGAAATATCTTACAGTGAAGTAACAAAAAAAATAAAAAAAACCCAAGAGATACTTAGAAAAATAAACCAAGAAGAAAATGAATTGGTTAATAATAAAATCATCTATGGAAAAGCAAAAATAGAGGATTCTAATGTCTATGTTAATGGTGAAAGCTATGATTTCGAAAATTTATTAATAGCTACAGGATCTAGACCTTTTATACCAAATATTCCTGGAGTTGAACATGTTCTAACAAGTAGTGATATTCTTGAAATTGAGGAAGTTCCTGAAAAATTAAACATTATTGGAGGAGGGATAATAGCTGCAGAAGTCTCTAATATTTTTTCATCCTTTGGTAGTGAAGTGAATATAATTACTCGTAGTAGCTTTTTAAATGAATTAGATTATGAAATAAGAAAGTATGTTATAAGCACTATGTATAAAGATGTAAATATCTATGAAAATACAGATGTTTTGGAAATTAAAAAAGATAGTGTTATCACCAATTCCAATGAATTTGAAGGAAAATCGTTTATAGCTACTGGTAGAGTTCCAAACTCAGAAATTACCAAGGATGTTGTAGAGATAAACAAAGACTCTTCAATTAAAGTAAATAAAATGATGCAAACAAACATCTCTAATATTTATGCTGCTGGAGATGTTATTGGTGGTATGAATCTAACTCCCGTTGCAAGGATGGAAGGAATCACAGCTGCACGAAATATGGCAGGCTATCCAACTAAAGTTCAATATAAAAATATACCTCAGTCTTTAACCCTTGATATGGATGTGAGTTTTACTTCAAACACTACAAATAAAGGAAAAATAGCTAATCATGATGAAATAGAAACTATTAGTTTTCCTGGTCTTGCAGGACCTGGAAGCTTTTGGAACGTGCTGACTCAAAACACTGGATTATCAAAAGTATCGATGAATATGAAAACAAATCAAATAGAATCTATTAATGGAATTTCTCCATCTTCTGTAAGTGATGTAGCTTACTTATCATTTTTAATGAGAATCAATGAAGATATAGATAAATTCGATGAATTTATTGAAATTCATCCCTCAACCGATGCTTTTTACAAGATTATGAAATATTTTATTTAAAGTTAGCACATGAAAAAATGAAATACTGTGTTAATTAATAATATACTATCAAAATAAGGGTGAAATTATTTCAAATAAACCTAAAGCTATTTCTGTCTTATCTGGAGGATTAGATTCAACAGTAGCTACTGTAAACTTTTTAAAAACATATCAAATACATGCCATAACATTTGATTATGGTCAAAAAAGTGTAAAACAAGAAATCAAAGCTTCCAAAGAACTATGTAAAAAATTAGCTATAAAACATACGATTTTAGACCTTAAATGGTTAGCTAAATTAGGAAATTCTGCCTTAACTTCCGAAACTCCCATCCCTAAGGTAACTTTGGATGATCTGGAAGATAGTAAAATAGCTAAAGATTCCGCAGATAAGGTGTGGGTTCCTGGAAGAAATTTAGTTTTTACTTCAATAGCTACTTCCTTTGCAGAAGCAGAAGGTGCAGAAATAATAATTGTTGGTTGGGATAAGGAAGAAGCAGCTAATTTTCCAGACAATTCAAAAGAATTTTTAAACAGCTTTAATAAAATATTAGCTATTGGTTCAAAAAATAATATTGAAATTAAAGCCCCTCTAATTGACCTTAATAAAAAAGAGATTGTGGAACTTGGAAGAACATTGAAAGCACCAATGGAACTTAGCTATTCCTGTTATTTAAGTGGGGATATTCATTGTGGAACTTGTGAATCTTGCCTTCGAAGAAAAAGAGCATTTAGTGAAGCAGGAATTGAAGATAAAACTAGCTACATTAAGTAGTCATAGGGCAAATTATAATAAATGTAATATTAAAGATTTATTTTAAAAAATAAAATAATTTAAAGATTTATTA
>WRNS01000130.1 GCA_009776495.1 Methanobrevibacter sp.
ATGGAAAAAATGTTAAACAGTTTAACCCACTGTTAAACACAGACCCCTCTATACTCGCGTAGCTATTATTATTATTATTATAAAATTGTTTTATATATATTGTTTGTATTACTTATTTTTCATTTTAACGACTATTCCAACCTTTCCCATGATTTTAAAACACAAATTGAACCCAAAAAGCAAATTTACTATTTTTTCGTTGTTTTTTAGTGGCAGTCATTTTGACTCCCCCTTAATCGACGAAAGCTATAGCTAATAGATTGTAAAATACTGGAGAAAAAGGAATGATAGGAAAGTAAAGAAGATTAATCTAATAATCTTCCTTAACTCCATGATATATATTTAGCTAATTAGTAATATGTTTTTTTAAATATTAAAAATTTCTTTTATAATATTTATATTAGCAGATGTAGTCATTTTACCATCACTACTTTCTCCCACAACTTCAACATTTTCATGGATTATTTCAAATTTTTTATCTTGATATTCTAATAAATACCCTACTGAAAAAGTTTTATTATCATCATTCTGTATCATTCTGATTTTTGCTTTGTAATTACCAATTTTAGTAGGTTCAATACCAGCAAAAACATCTTCATCACTTTCATTAAATTTTACCACAATTATCCTCTCATCACTTCCATTCAATGAAGTAAATAGAACACCATTATGATCACTATCAATACTATCTACTTCGTAACCATTAGGAACATTTAATTTAACTCCATTAATTATTAAATTTTCATCAGTTTCATTTATACACCCACTAATAGCTACAACACCAATAATTATTACAATTAATAATCCGATTATTCTTTTTTTATCCATAATTTAACCTTTTTTACTATATATTTTCCTTCCAGTAACTCTTATCTATATGAGCATGTGAAAGTTGTTGGCTCATGATTTATGAAAAAGGATTATCTAGTTTTAAATCTATTTTACATTAAATATGACATAATTTTATGTTTTTGAGCTTTTAATATGGTTTTCAGATTTGTTTCTAGATAATGCGTATTAAACACTTTATTTAATTTAATATTTATATATTTTATTTATTATTATTTTAAATGGTTTTTCCAGTTAAATAACTATTTAAAAACATTATCATGACTTTAAACTCTTATTAATGATAGCTATAGCTAAACCAGTTGTTAAAATGATTAAAAAAAGAGTTAAATAAAAAAGGAAAGTTAGAGATTAAAAACATGAAAGTTTTCAATCCCAAAGCTTCATACCTATACAGCTATATTTTAATTCTTTTTAATATATAAAAATTTATATTTTTAAAAATAAAATTATATTTTGCAGAGTTTAAGGGAATGAAAGTTTTAATCCCTCCTAATTTTCAACAGTTACTGTTTTATTTAGGAAATAAGAAAGCTTCATAAACCTATACAAATTTGAAAGCTTCTTTTTCACTAGTTGTAATGGAGGTTTGATAACATGATCTTGAACTTGTTATCATTTTTATTAGTGAGTTTCATTTATCATTTATTCGATATTTACAAATTCATGAAATAAACCCATTATTTTTAGCTATTTAGATCTTTCAAATTATCCCTTTTTCTCTGCAATATATTATAAAACCTTTTAAATTTTTCTTTTTTATCAAAATAACTCCTGGAAGTTGTCATATTTATATCATTTACCTTATATCCACTGTATCATTTACATAGAGTTTAATTATTTTTTTTTTAGGATTTAAAGAAGTATATAAATTAAGGAACTTTTGGTTCCTTAAAAACAAAACTCAAAAAAGAAGGAAGTCAACTATACGAAAATATCGTAAGGTTGAAAATACTCTAGGTACATAGCTATTAACTTAATAATATTTGATAAATTACACTACTAGTGTATTGATTCATGAAAGATTGAATCATTAAAATGTTAGTAGTTAGAACAATAGCTAATAATATTAATCATAGTATCAATTAAAAAAGGATTAAAAAAGTTTAAGTTTGTAAAGGTTTATGGTTTTTGTAAAGGTTTTGTAAAGTTTTGGGTCTTGAAACACAGTATGAGAATAAGCTATTAGCTGTAGCTATAGTTTGAAATAACCGTTTAACTATGGTTTTTCATGAAATATTTTTTAGATTTTTTTAGATTTTGTAAAGTTTTTTTGTAAAGGTATGTAAAGGTATAGTAAAATATTAAGTTTTTTTTTGTGGTGGAACGTTTTAACTAGAAAAAATTGGTAAGTATTGGAAACTATTGGAAACTATTATTTTTTTTTTTATCCCTTTTTTTAAATGGGTAATTTGGGACATTTGAAAAAAATTATTTAATAAAAATATTAACTCATATTCAAGTCATTTCCGTTCCGAATCGATTCGATTCGTTTCGATTCTCAACTATGAAACAAGCATAATCAGGGGGTTATAGCTCAATCCAAGAATAGAAAATTCAGTTAAGGGATTTGTTAAAATGAAACGATTAACTATTATTTTTTTCCATATTGGTTTTTTTCTTCTATTCGTTTTAATCTCTTTTTTTATTCCTTTTTTCAGTTGTTCCTAATTTGGGTACAACTTCAGAATGTATTTAATAAAATACTCATAGCTTCTTTTTCGTTTTTACCATACCATTTCATTACAAAACCTAGATAATTTAATGTGAAACCACAAACACCACAATAAAACCTTTCAGGATAGACTGTTAAACTGGGTTTATGGTCTGTATGCCATCGACATATATAAGTAACATAACTCCCATAGTCACCCTCTGGACTTCCCATAAGTTCATTAGCTATTCGGATACAGTTTCTTTCAACTTCTTTAAACTCTCTCCCTTGTTTTTTCATAGCAGTTTTTTTATTTGATAATATTTTAAGATTAAGTTCCTTTTCTTTCTCTTGTTCTTTCCTTTTAATCTCTTGTTCTTTAATCTCAATAATTATGCTTTCCTTAATATTATCTGAAAATTTAATGTTTCCAGGGTTTTCTGTATAAGTAGCTATTTCTAAAGGTTTAATCTTGGGTTTAAATGATTGTTCTATAATGGTAGTGTAAGACTCATTAATATCAATAGGATAAGTAAAGAGTTCAGTTGTATTATGTTTAAAATAAGGGGGTCTTGAAATCCTTTCACTAGGGTTATTAAAAACAGCTTCATCAATAGTTTCTAATTTAAGATTATCCCTTAATTGTTCAAATAAACTATATGCAACCATGTTGAAACCATCAGGATTAAATAATCTAGGTTTAAAGAAAATGTATAAGTGAAATCCTTTTGACCCACTAAACAAAGGATAAGATTTAATACCTAGTTTATCTAGGTATTGTTTTAATATTCTTAAATCTTCTAAGGGTTTTTTTGCTAATCCATTATTTAATAAAAGTTCATGATACTGTTTCATGTATTCTTTTTTCTGGTGGTAATCATTTTTAATTATGGATCCATTAATTTTTTG
The DNA here is from genome assembly GCA_009776495.1 of Methanobrevibacter sp. Lineage (GTDB taxonomy): Archaea > Methanobacteriota > Methanobacteria > Methanobacteriales > Methanobacteriaceae > Methanorudis. Next base: position 3,413 of record WRNS01000130.1, read on the forward strand.
TTTTAATTCTTTAGCTACTGGGTTTGTATCAAAATCAAAATCAAAGAATAATCTATCATAAGTTCTTACTGGTTTATCATTACTATAATCAAATAATTTTCTCTTTTTTCCTTTCTTTTGGATCCTGTATTTTTTCAGGTTATCCCAGTCTTTGAAAGGATAGATATGAGTAAAAACATTATATTTATGTTTATTATATGGTTCTTGGATAAATTTATTTATCCCAGTTAAAAACAAGTTTTCATTAGTTTTATATTCAATAAACTTGGATTTATTGTATTTTTTATTTTCTGTTATTAGTCTGAATTCTCGGAGTAAATTATTATTGAAAAATTCCTTAAGGTAATTGATTTTTTGTTTGTTTTTATTCATCAGTAACTACCTCTGGAATTGTTACTAATTCATCATTATAGTAGTCTAAAAAAAGCTCTGTAAGTCCTATTGTTTGCCTATCAATCTCAATATAATCTTTATTTGATAAATTATTGAGTATTGTTTTTATATAATTAAAATGCTCTTCTTGGGTTTGGTGGTCTGTTGTTATGCTGTTTATGAGTTGTGTTTTGTTGGTAATACCTTTATTCTGGACATTTTCAAAAATCTCTTTTTCAATCTCTCTCCTAAGGTCTTCATTTAAATTTTTAATATCGGATTTGCTCGGGTTTTTGGTGGTCTGCAATGTTTTTGTTCTTTGTTTTTGTTCTTGGTGGGTTTCCTTTGGTTTAGGGTTATCGGATTTTTTTAGTTTTTGGGTG
>WRNS01000131.1 GCA_009776495.1 Methanobrevibacter sp.
TTATCTAAGTATTTTTTCACAACCATCTCATTGGTGTTGGCATCTCGCCCACCAACTACTAAGTTTCCATCACTTGTTAAAAACCAACGTAGCTTTTCAAACCATTTTAACTCTTTTTTAACCCTTTTTTGAGGAACCATAATATTTTCCATAGCTATTTCTTTTTTCTCTTCCATTTCTTCCAAACGTTTTTTAGTTTTTTCTATAGCTATATTTGCTCCAGAAATTTTTCGTTTTGCTTTTTTGCCTTTTTCATAAAAAGTTTGAAAATAATTTTTAGTTTAAAATATTTATTTAATTTATTTTAAAAATAATTTTTAAATTTAACTGGTTAAAATGAAAGTATATTAAATTCTAATAGATTTTGATGCAGCATTATCTTTGGACATTTAATTAGGTGATGAAATGGGATTTTTTGATTTTATAAGAAATTTATTTAAAAATAAGCAAAAGGTTAGCATTGGCTTATATGGTCATCCTAACTCTGGTAAAACAACATTAGCTAATACAATAGCTAGTGATAGTTTTGGAAAGAATATTGGTTTACCATCTAATGTTCCTCATGAGACTAGAAAAGTATTAAAACAAGAAAAGGTTGTTATTAAAGAAAATGGTAAAGAACTTAGTTTTGATATAATAGATACTCCAGGAATAGCTACGAAAGTTGATTATAAAAATTTCTTAGAATATGGTTTAGAAGTGGATGAAGCTAAAGACAGAGCAAAAGAAGCTACAAAAGGGATTATTGAAGCTATTAAATGGTTGGAAGATGTTAATGGTGTCTTACTAGTAGTGGATGCAATTGATGATCCTTTAACTCAAACAAATATCACCATAATTGGTAATTTAGAAGCAAGAAATATTCCTTTCATTGTTGTAGCTAATAAAATTGATGATCCTAAAGCTAATGCCGATAAAATTGTTTCAGTTTTCCCACAACATACGGTTGTTCCTATTTCTGCACTTAAAAAAGATAATATAGAAGAATTATATAAGGAAATGTTTAAAAAATTCAATTAATGGGGGTTTTAAAATAGAAAAGTTAAAGTTAGATTTTATATCTTCAGAAGCTCTTCAGGATATATCCAGTATGGAAAAGATATATAAAATTATAGGTTTAGTTAAAGAAGGAAATCTCGTGGTTATGGAAGGAGGATTGTCTACTGCAGAGCAAACTGAGCTTATAGAAACAACAATGAGGGAGATTGATGTGGAAGATGATGTTGAAAATTTTATAGGAATTGATATTAACACATTGGACAAAGATTCTTCATCATTTTTCGGGTTTTTAAAGAAAAAAACAGTTATAACCGTTATAGGTCCTGCTGATGTTGTAAAAACAGTTGAAAAACAATCCAATTTCTTATCAATGGTAGCTGAAATTAATAAAAATGAATCTTAAATAGCCTTGATTTTCACAGTCCATTTTAGCTATTATCCTAATTATCCTTATAATTATCATTATAATTATCCTTATAATTATTATTATTAGAATTATTATTAGTATTATTATTTAGAAACTATTTGTTTAATCTTTAGAAACATATATGCTTATATACACTTGGTGATAATTTGAATATATGTAATAAATGTGGCACTGAATTGGAAAATGAAGATTTAATCAACGGATGTCCTAAATGCGGATGCAAAGTCTTCAAATTCGTAAATACGAATACCCGCGAAAAAGAGATAAAAGATGAAAAATCAAAAAATCATCAGCTTGAAAACAAGCTTCCTAAAGATTCTATTGAAAGTGTTAGGGTAGAAGATAAAGGTGTTTATGTATTAAACCTCGAACATTTATTAGATGGAGAAGGTGAAGTATACTCTGACAATGAAGGTAATTTTGCCATCGATATAAATTCTATGCTTAAAAAAGGTAGAAAAGAAGGGGAAGATGATGGTAATTCAAAAAAATCTTAGGTTAAAATTCATTCTTTGGTTAAACTTAAATCATAGCTAAAAACTTTAATCATATTTCTAAACTAAATCATAGCTAAAAACTTTAATTAAAAATTATTTTTATATTATTAAACTTAGATTATATTTTTTAAATATCCTAAGATTCATCAATGTTGCATTTTCCAGAGGGTAAGACTCTTACTACATCATCTAAAGTTATAATTTTATCTTCATTGATTTCATGTAAAATTTTTTTAGCAACAGCCTCTTTTTTCATGTAACCTGGTTTTACCACAACATATTTATCAGTATATTTTTTCACAGCGTCAACTGGTCCTGCCATTATTCTTTTTCCTTCATAATCTACAATACCAATAGCTATTTTTAATATAGCTCCCCTAATGAAATTACGATGACCTCTAATTATAAAAGATCCTTTAGCTACAAACTCCCCAGATTCTGGTGTCTTTGAAACTTGATTACTATTCACCCAAAAAACATCTTGTGTTCCATAACCCTTTGACCAAGCACTTGAAAAAGAAGCTGCAAAGATAGCAGATTCTTTAAGGGTATTACTCTCAAGTTCTTTACTTTCAGTTTTAATAGCTATTGATGAAGCACCATGTATATCACTATGCATATAAATGTCCTTATTATCTAAGTATTTTTTCACAACCATCTCATTGGTGTTGGCATCTCGCCCACCAACTACTAGGTTTCCATCACTTGTTAAAAACCACCGTAGCTTTTCAAACCATTTTAACTCTTTTTTAACCCTCTTTTGAGGAACCATAATATTTTCCATAGCTATTTCTTTTTTCTCTTCCATTTCTTCCAATCGTTTTTTAGTTTTTTCTATAGCTATATTTGCTCCAGAAATTTTTCGTTTTGCTTTTTTGCCTTTTTCATAAAAAGTTTGGGCATTTTCAGGAATTGGAATTTTTGAATCAATAGCTATCTTTTCTCCTCCAATATCTAAAATGAGATTTCCCAGTTTATCCATGGATTCAACGATTTGGGCTTCCTTCATCCCATCTTTTTTAGCTTTGCTTAGTGTTTTAGCTATTTCTATCCAAGAGTATTCTTTTTCTCTGGCGTCGTGGATAACTTTCAATAAACTTTCAATTTCTGTGTAGTGAGTATACAATAAATCTCCTTTTTCTTTGGAAATTTTTATAGTATTTTTAAATCCTTCTAATGTTTCTTCCTGAATTTTCAATCTTTTTGAGAATTTTCCCACTTTTTTTTTCCAAAGAGCTTCCTGAACTTCCCGTATGTCATTTTTCACTCTTTTTGAGTAAAATTCATCAGAGGCATCATTAAAATTTTCAAAGTATTCGTGTTTTTGATTCTTATATAATTCTAATTCTAATGGAAGAAGGTCTTCTTTTCCATTAGAGACAATATTAGGTTTAAAATTGTTTTCTTTTAAAGGTGTAAACAGTTCCAGAAATTTATCATATATCACATTGATTTGCTGTTGATTCAATTCACTGGCCTGTATTTTTTTATCGATTTTTGATCTTAAGACTATTTCTTCGGAATAAGTGCCTCCTAATCCATTTTTAGCTAATGTCCGAATTAAATCGTCATCTGAATTCATAAATAAATCTGTTAGATCTTCTTTTGTAATATTTAATGGATGGATTCCTTTTTTTGAAGGGAATACATATTCTTTTTTAGAGCTAATATCTCTATCACTCCATTTCTTCCTTTTCAAAGGAAGAATTATTTCTCCTTCTTGGTTAAGTAATATTATATTTCCTTTAGAAAATAGCTCTATTATCAATGAGTATCTTTGATCTTTTTGAATTTTTATTTCAACCACACGGTCAAAATAATGTTGTTTTATAGAAACAACATTAGCTCCTTTTAAATGTTTTCTAAGGAGCATTGGAAATGATGGAGGGATTTTAGGATTTGGAAGGGGGTACTGTGTTTTATGCATTCTAACACCAGCTTGGAATACCACATCAACTCTTCCAACTCCTTTCACATGAAATCGTATAATAACAGTATCTTTGTTAGGTTGAAATGATTTATCAACTCTTGCTCCTTCTAAAAGATTGTGTAATTCCTGAGATATTGCAAAAATATCCACATTTGACATTGTTTTCATGAAAAAACCTTTAATAAATCATGTTTTATTAATTTTATTTTAATAGCTATTTGAAATAATTTTTTTTAATTGTTATTGATTTTTCTAATTTTTTAAAATAGATTTTTTTTCAAAATCGTGTTTTTTTTATA